>CAMAUG010000107.1 GCA_945861255.1 Candidatus Sulfopaludibacter sp. SbA3 | reverse complement strand
GTCCCTCCCCCGGATCGCGGAATCCAATATGGTAAAGCCAAGCCGTCTGATTGGCGCCGCCGTTGTGATCGGCTCGCTGGCCGGTCTGCTCATCGCGCAAACCCAGCCCAACCTGCCCACCACGCTCGACCAGTTGCAGGACGCTCTGAAGCGCTTGCAGGCCGAAGTGCGCGGTTTACAGGAGACCATCCGGCAAATGGCGCGGAATCAGCGCACGGGACGGGTGACCGCGGATCGGCAGCTTGCGCCTGTCCCGGCACCGGTCGCCCCGGGCAAACCCGCCGTGCTCTCGAATTTCAAGCGAGCGCAGGAGTCCTACAACGAGGGCCGGCGCCTGGAAGAGCTCAAATTGTACCGCGCGGCGATCGAAGCTTATAGCGATGCCATTGAGTTCGACCCCAAGAACGATGCCGCGTTTCTGCGGCGCGGCCAGTCCTATCATCAGTTGGGTGAATATGCCAGCGCCGCGGCCGATTTTTCGCAATCTCTGAAGTTACAGCCCAACAACTCGCGCGCATATCTTTCAAGGGCGACGGCGTACGCGGCCCTGGGAGAGGCGGCCCCTGCCATGGCTGATGTCAACGAAACCATCCTTCGCGATTCGGGCAATGCCGATGGCTACCTGTTGCGCGGCAGCTTTTTCCAGCAGCAGGGACAGAGCAAGTTGGCGATCGACGATTTCACGGTAGCCATTTCCCTGTTGCCTAACTCCGACCGGGGATACCTGGGGCGGGCGTCGATGTTTCTGCGCGACGGATTGGCCCAGCAGGCTCTGGAAGATTGCGATCGCGCCGTGCAGGCCAATCAGAACTCCTTCAGCGCGTACCTATGCCGCGCGGAAGCCTACCTGCAGATGAATACGCCGGAGCGTGCGATCCCCGCGCTGAACCGCGCGGCGGAGACGGCCCAGACATTGGATCAGCCGTTGGCTTTTCTAAACGACACCTGGCAGTCGTTCCAGGCCGTAAACGCGAAGAACCAGCCGGGTGGGGCACCGTCACAGACTCCCGGCTCTTCCCCGCCCGGGAGGACTCCCGGTGTGGCGCCCGGGCTACCCCGCGAGGCGGCGGCGGTGGTGGCGACGGTAACGGCGAAGGCGGGAAACGCGGATTACTATGACCGGCTGGGGCGCACTCACACCAGCGTCGAGAATTTCGCCGAAGCCTTGCAGGCGCTGGATCGCGCCATCGCCATTGACCCCAGCCGCGCCAGTTCCTACAACGCGCGAGGGTTCGCACAATTGTTGTTGCGGCGCTATGACCGCGCCGTGGCGGATTTCAGCGAGGCCATCCGGCTGAACCCATACTACGCGAACGCATATCACAACCGGGCCGTCGCCCGCAGACGCCTGGGCGAGCGCGCAGCTGCGCTCGAAGACGACCGCCGCTCGTCCGAATACACCGCCAACGGCAAGCAGGTAATCCCCCCCGCGACCGCCACAGCGCGGCGTTAGAGAACCCGAGAGAGCCGTGTAGCTCCCGGCGTGCGCTTGCCAGATTCCTCCTAAACCCGGCTGGGCTCAAGCACTTTTTGCCGTTCCGTTAAAGGCTTGATGGAAGCCTGCCGAAGTGAGTACGGAAGGAAGAATCTCATGAAACTAATCGGAATCTGTTTGATGGCGGCCACGCTGGTAATGGCGCAAGATAAGAGTCGAGCGGCTGATCACTCGAAAGCAAGTGACGCGAGCGCCGGCAAAGCCCAGGACGGCGCGTCCAAAGACGCGGCGAAGACCGCAGCCGCAAAGGCCGGGGACAAACGGCACCAGAAGCAGCAGAGCGACGTGAAGAGTCCTCGGGACAGCGCCACCGGCCAGGCATCCGGCCGCTGACAACGTTGCCACGAACCGTTGAGACCCGCCGCGGGTCTCAACGGTTCGCGTAGTTGCGTTCGTAGTAGTTCTGATATTCGCCGGATTTCACGCGCGCGGTCCATGCCGCGTTGTTGCGGTACCACTCGACGGTCGCCTTCAGACCCTCTTCAAACGGCATCGCCGCCTGCCAGCCGGTTTCCCGCACCAGCTTTTCGCTGGAGAGCGCGTAGCGGCGGTCGTGGCCTGGGCGGTCCACCACGGTTTGCATCAGGGAATGGGGCTTGCCCACGGCGTCCAGAATAAACTTGACTACTTCCACGTTGGGCAGCGCGCGGCTGCCTCCAATGTTGTAGATCTCACCGGGGCGCCCACGCTCGATTGCCGCCAGGATCGCGCGGCAATGATCGTCCACATACAGCCAGTCGCGCACCTGCATGCCGTCGCCGTATATCGGCAAGGCCTTGCCTTCCAGCGCGTTTGAAATCATCAGCGGGATCAGTTTTTCGGGAAACTGGTACGGACCGTAGTTATTGGATGCCCGCGTGACCGTCACCGGCATCTTATAAGTGGCGAAGTACGACAGGGCCAGCAAATCCGACCCGGCTTTCGAAGCCGAATATGGACTACTGGCCCGGAGCGGGTAGTTTTCATCCGCCTCATGCGGCGGATCGATGCTGCCATACACCTCGTCGGTGGACACATGCAGAAAGCGGGGAGTTTTGTGCAGGCGCGCGGCTTCAAGCAGCGTGAACGTACCGCGCAGATTCGTTTCGAATACCGGAGCGGGAGACAGAATGCTGCGGTCCACGTGCGATTCCGCGGCGAAGTTGACGATGACGTCCGGCCGCACATCGGCCACCAGAGCGCTGACCACACCAGCATCGCAGATATCGCCGTGCACGAACCGGTACCGCGGGTGACCGGCGATAGACGCCAGGTTCTCCAGGTTGCCGGCGTATGTGAGTTTGTCCAGATTGACGACGTCGAAGCTGGACTCACCGCGCGCGGGGCCCAGCAGAAGCCGGACAAACGCGCTGCCGATAAAACCAGCGCCTCCGGTTACCAGAAACCTCATTTGTGTTGGAGTTCCCAGTCGTAGGCCAGGGACGGTTCGTTGTAGGCGATGCGGCCTTCGTCTTTTGGGTTGTACAGGCGGTTGGTCACATAGATCAACATGGCCGCGTCTTCGCCGATCACTTTGTAACCGTGTCCGACCCCCGGCGGAATCAGAATTTGCCACGGTTTCAGCGGGCCCACATACAGTGTGTTCTTCAATCCAAATGTCCGCGATTCCGGCCGCAGATCCACCAGGGCCACCTGGAACATTCCTTTGGATGGCGCCCACAAATCGGTCTGATGGAGATGGAAATGAAACGCCTTGATGGTTCCGGGATAACTCAGGGCAGCCGATACTTGTGTTTCCTCCGGCGCGAAGCCGGCCGCCAAGCCCTGCTTCATCCGGACCACTTCCAGGAAGTAGCCGCGGTCGTCCGGCCACACGTCGAAGGGACGTACACACACTCCGTCGATTAAATCCGCCGACTCGGGAGTCCGGATGATCTTGCCGATCCCCGGCTCGCACTGAGGCGTGGAAATGCGAACGATTTCCGTGGTTGCTGGGCTCACTGAAGCTTAGGTTACCGCGAATCGTCTGGGGCGCGCGGGCCGGCATTCCTCGACTGCTTACTCCACAAGCACCCGAATGGCGCCGATGCCTCCCGCCACGTTCAGGTGAATGGTTACGTCGGCGTCCTCATGCCCGGCATTTACCCAACGGTCGCCGCGTTTCTCCAGGCCGCGCATCTCGATCTGACCGATTCCACCGCGCGCCTCGGCCTTGATTCCCACGCCGTTGGGCAACCGGATGGTCGCCTCTCCGACGCCTCCATGCACGCGAACATCGTAGCCGCGCTTCGGCTTTCCGCGCAGATCAAGGTTCAATTCACCCACCCCCATGTTGATCTCCAGGCTCCGGAGGTTGAGACTACCCAAATCGAGTTTGGCTTCGCCGGCGCCGAAGTGTGTTTCCAGATCGATTGGCTGACTGTCATTGAAGCGCAGGTCCCAATTGTAGGAAGAATTGAGGCCCGGGCGCATTCCAGAGGGGTGTTCAATGTTCAGTTGGCCGCGCGACCCGGTGGCCCGGTACTCCACGCGGGGCTTGGCGTCGGGCGAGCCGTACGAAAAATTCGCCTCGACAAGCTTCGCGGACCCGCCCTGGACGCGCAGCTCGCCGGCCGGCATGCGGATCGCCACGCGCGTGGATTCAGTCTTTCCCAGTTCCACCGATTCGGTCTCCTGCAGAACGGCGCCGGCGCCGTCGGGAAGTCCGCTGCACGCTGTCAGAACCAGCAGCAATACCGATGCCGAGGCCGCTGCCGGGAAGATGGTTCGCGTCATGCTGGAAATTACGAAGGCGCCTAGCCTGAAGTTCCCCTGAAGTTCCAAGGATTCTTCAAACCCGCCAATAGTCGGGCCGCCAGTGCCGGACGGCTTCCTTGATCTGCTTGGCGCCGAGCTTTTCGTCCAGCGCCCGCTGGGCAAGTCCAGCCACCTCGCCGTCGGAGGCGAAGCGCAGGCCAATGAGCTGGGCCTCACTGAGTTCCCCAATGCGTCCCCGCTGCGATTCCGGCAGGATCTGCGCAAGCCGCAAGCGCTCTTCCAAGCGGATGAGGCGATCCTGCACCTTGAGGGCATAGAGCCGGACCTTGAACTGCAACGCGATCACCCATGTGACCGTGAGTAGGTGGGCGGCACTAACCCAGCCGGGCTCCTGGACCACATAGGTGATGGCGCCGATAAGCATCGCCAGCCCCATCAGCGTCAGAAAACCGTGAAAGGCGGGATCAAACCGCGCGTGATTCTTGAAGTTTTGCTCTTTTTGTCCGGCCATTAGGGTCTCTCCAGACCCAATGTTACTGGATTTGGAGGCCGCGTGGAACGGTGTAGTCCTGGAAACTACTGAGCGCCGAAGGCCGTCGCCTGCACGGTCAAAACGGGCGTGTCACTCATCTTTTGGCCGGACCTGATCTCAGTGAGGAGCTTCGAAATCGCGGGTGGATTCCCCTGCGGAGTGTGGGCGGAGGGCAGGCTTCCCCCGCCGAACACGGATTGCAGGTCCGGCAGCTGATTCAGATTCATGTCCGCATCGCCCTCGGCCAACACCATTTCACGCTCAATCCAAGTGGAAAGCGGGATGTTACGGAAGAACAGGCGTTCCTGCATCACAATGCTTTGCTTGGCGCCGTTCGCCGTCTTCAACTGCCGCACGTAACTGCGTTCTTCGGTGCGGATATCATGCATGAAATCGTCGAGCGCCTGGCGTTTGCAGGCTTCCTCGGTGGCTCGCACGCGTTCCTCCAGAGTGACTTTGTGGGAATTGATCACGGCGCGCGCCTCCGCCAGCGACTCGCGCTCCTTGGCGAGAGCCACCTCCATCCGCGCCTGCATCATGTAATAGGACAGCAACGCGCTTCCCCCGGCTACGAACACGGGCAGAAACATCCACAAAAAGGCTTCCATGGGCATAACGATGGTACCTGCTGTGGTTTCTATCGGGCGGTCCTGGGAAAAAAGTTAGGGTTGTAGGGGGAATTGCGTAGGTGGAATAGATCAGGCGCCGGTCCGGCCGCTGGCTGCGCGGAGTTCCTTCAGCCGCCCGGCGCGAGTTCGGTCAGAACTGGTAGGAAACCCCCATGGCGAACTGATGCCGGGAGCCGAGGTGCACGCCGGGCAGCACCGCGCCCGCCACTTGCGCCACGCCGAAATCCACGTTCAACTTGGCGAGTTCGGGCGCGGGTACGATGCGCACAAAATAGTCTACCGTGGTGGGAATCACGGCGCCCGGCAGGCCTTCCACCCGGCGGGGCTGCTGCGAAAATTCCGAACCGAAGATCAGGCTGCTCTTGGCGGGCCCGCGCACCACAAATGCCGCGCCGCCGAACGCGCGCGCCTGAAATCCGGGAGCGTTGCCGACTAGTCCGAATACCGACGCGTTGGTCCCGCGGACACCGCCGCTGAACACCATCGGGAAGCCCTTGACCTGCGTCACTGTCTTGGTGGCCACCACGTACACATCGCCGTTATGCGTGTCGCGGTTGCCCAGCACGCCCCCCACGTTGCGCACCTGGGAGCGGGCCACGAATCCGCCGGAAACCGCCGGAACCCATGGGTGTTTGCCCGCATTCTCAGGGATGACGTTGAGCTTGGCGTGGACTGTGTTGATGCCTCCGGTCCACAGGCCGCTCAACGCCGCGTCACGGCCCATTTGATGAAACCCGCGGGTATAGCCGAACTCGGCGCGTTTGAGCAGGCCCACGGTGACCGACGACTGGTAATAACCGCCAATCGCCGGCCCTGCGTCCAAATAATGGAACCCGACGGCGGGACGCCCGATTCCTTTGCCGGACGGCGCGGTATAGGCGAACGGCGTGGTGAACGCGCCGGTTTGCCCTTCCCAGTTCAGACTCTGCGCCCTCAGGGTGGTATGGCCGGCTAGGCCGGCAAGCACGAGCAATAAGAGCTGGCCCGCGCGGTTGTGCGTTTTCATGAGCAACTGCCTCCGAAGTTACTCTTCGGTTCCAGCGGGGGCAGGTTTGAGGGCAAATATACTTAGCCGCGCCGCGGCCATCCGGGACAGGCCGTTGACCAGACGGGGGGATCAGGTTGCCGAGTGGCGGCTCGCCGGCGCCGAACCCGGCATCCGGCGCCACTACGCTACCCTGCGATGCTTCCGGCTCACCGCTCCGAATACGACAAACTGGCTGCTCCGGCATGTTTTGGCGTATGGTGATATCAGAGAGGCGCCCCCCATCCCGATAATGGGTGGGCGTCACGCGGACGATTGACCACTTGGGCGCCGTGAACGTATCGATCATCATACCCGCCTACAACGCCGCGGGAACTATCGCGGAGACGCTGGAGTCCGTGGTCTCGCAGACCTTCCAGGATTGGGAGGCCATTGTAGTGGACGATGGTTCCACGGACGCCACGGCCGATATCGCCGGCGCATTCGTCGCCCGGGACCCGCGCATCCGCATGGTGCGGCAAGCCAATGGAGGCGAAGCCGCGGCCCGCAACACGGGAGTGAGCAACGCGCGTCATGAGTGGCTGGTGTTCCTGGACTCCGACGATTGGATTTCCCCTCTCCACCTGGAAAAGCTCACGGCGGAACTGAAGGCGCACCCGGAGCTGGACGCAGTGCACTGCGGATCGGTTCGCGTCGCTCAGGATGGCACGTATGTGGATGACGATTACCAGGCGCCGGTGGGCGATTTGTTCCCCACGCTGGCCCGGCGGGCGGCGTTCCCGGTGCATGCCTGCATCGTGCGCAAGGCGCTGGTGGAAGAGGTTGGGAAGTTTGATACGTCGCTCCAAAAATCCCCGGATTGGGACTTGTGGCAGCGCGTCGCCAGAACCGGCGCGCGCTTCGGCGCGGTTCGCGAAGTGCTCGCTTATTACCGCATGGCGCAAAATTCCTCGTCGCTGGGCGCTGAGCAGCTTCTGCGCGATGGACTCCGCGTGCTCCGGCGCGGGCACACGGGCGACGCGCGAGTGCGGAATCCGCATCCCGACTACGTCAACGGCTGGCAACGGGACAGCGTTGAGAGTCAGGAGTTCTACCTGTTGTGCTGGTGTGCCGGACTGCTGATTGGCGCGAGCAAGGACGCCACGCACCTTATCAAGGCAGTGGGGAAGGAACATTACGCGGAGCTGTACCCGGAAGCGGTTGCCCGATGCATTTTTGAAGCCGCAACGCTGCCCACGTGCCGGACGCCGGAGGCCTGGGAGAAACTATGGCCGAAGATCCACCGCCGCGCGGAAGTATTTCTGACTGCCCTGGAGAAGCAATCGCAAACACCGGATCTGGCCCGCCAGGCGCTGCCGGAGCTGAAGCGGATGGTTTTGAGGCACTCGGCCAGCTGGGGAGCGGTGATCAAGCAGGACGAAGAAACGATCGCGAAGCAGCGGGCCGCCATCGATCAGCTCGATAGTGGCAGAGTGCGGCTGGAGGAAGAGCATGGGCGAGAGAAGGCTGCGGTGGAGACTCAACTGCTGGAGTGGCGGCGTACCGCCGAGGTTGCGGAGCAGCAGAAGGCATCGCTACAGGACGAACTCCAAACGTCGCGGGACCTCGGCGAGGCGTTGCAGCGCCAGAAAGCCGAGGTCGAGGATGAGCGCAATCGGTGGCAGCGGTCCTCCGGGGAGTTGGAGCAGCAGAAGGCATCCCTACAGGACGAACTCCAACGGACGCGGGAACTCAGCGAGACGCTGCAGCGGCAGAAAGCCGGAGTCGAGGACGAGCGGAATCAGTGGCAACGGTCCGCCGAGGAGCTGGAGCAGCAGAACGTATCGCTGCAGGACGAACTCCGACGGACGCGGGAACTCGGCGAGGCGTTGCAGCGCCAGAAAGCCGGAGTCGAGGACGAGCGGAATCAGTGGCAACGGTCCGCCGAGGAGCTGGAACAGCAGAAGGTATCGCTGCAGAACGAACTCCAACGGACGCAGGAAGAGGCGGCCGCATTAGAGGACGACCGGAATCAGTGGCGGCAGCGGACCGAGGATCATGAGATCGCCATCGCGAACCTGCGGGGGCAAACGTGGGTACGCCTGGGAGCACGATTGGGGCTCCTAAAGCAGCCCGGTGTTGGGCACGCGCGTTCCGAGGCGAGCGAGACTGTGCAGCTCGCGGAATACTGCGAGGGCGAGTGGCAGCTTCGATGCGAGGGCGGTAACAGCGCCCGCCTGGTGATTCCGCCGGGCCGGCCGCGCATGGTGCGCATCGACATCGCCAAAGCGGAAACGAAAACGCCTTGGGACATTCAGCTGAATCAGGCGCCGCTGAAAGTGAAAGCTACCCATCGTTACACACTCCGGTTCTGGGCGCGGGCTGACAAACGGCGCGGTGTGGGTATCGGTTGCGCCAGGGCGGAGTCCCCGTGGACCAACCATGGGTTGTACGAAAGAGTCACGCTCAAGCGCCGCTGGCAACACTTTGAATTGGACTTTACGGCAGCGGAGGACGACGACAATGCCCGGATTCATTTCGATGCCGGCGGAAGCGGCGTCGCTATGGAGTTATCCAGCGTGAGTCTGCACGGTTCGTCCGACGGCCACATCGTGAAAACTGGCGTCAGTGAAGGCGCCGAGGAAACCGTGGAGTCCTCCGCATCATGAAGGCTGAGGCGGTGCGAGGAAACATCCGGCGCGTGGCGGGGACGAATCTTCGGCGTTCGCGGAGCTGGATTCTGCTCGCCGTGCCGTTGATCTTGACGTCGGGTCTGACGCTGGCATGGAGGCTAGCTTCGCCGCGCGCGATCGAGGATTCCGCCAGTGGGTTCCTGGCTCTCTACACTCTCTCGATTTGCTTTCTGCTGCGATGGAGAAGCGCCCTGGCGATCCTGTTCCTGGCCGCGTCAATCGCGTTTGGCTTGGAAGAAGTCAATCGTACGAAAATCGCTCTGACTCAGGCGCCGCTCACGGCTTTAGACCTGAAAATCGCGTTTGCAAATCCGCTCGGTTTGTGGCAGTCGCTGGGGTGGCCGTACTGGACACTGCGTCTCGGCATTGCGTGTGGCGGCTTGATCTTGATTTCCTGCGCTGCCGTCTTGGTCCGCGATGTCAGGAAGTCTTGCGCGTCCATGGAAGCGGTCAAGCGATGTGCCAGGAGTGCGGTGTGCCAAGCGTGGGCCGTGGGTGCGCTCATATACTTCGTACATTCGTTGCCCGGCCTTCTCGCGGTACGGGCCGTCAAGAACGGCTCGCTGTGGGAACCGGTTGGCTTGGCCAAGTATTCCGAGTCCATCGGCGCGGTTCCGTTTGTCCTCTTCTCTTCATTCCTCGAAACGAACGATGGCGGACCCTATTACGACACGACGCTTCAAGCCGCGCCGGCATCGCCCGCCGAGCTGGCGCGGGCCAGCGGCCGTTACGTGAACATCCACTCACCTTCCCAGAGCCAACTCCCGAACATCATCGTCCTGATGGCGGAATCGACGTTCGATCCAAACAAAGCTTTCCGCCTTGCCGGCAGACATGAGGTCACGCTCTTTACCCCGCGGAGTGATACGCAGTTGCTTACCGGGCTCCAAGTAAATGCGGTCGGGGGTGGCAGCTGGATCACGGAATTCGAGTCGATCGCCGGAATCGATTCCCGGAACTTCGGGTACTCAGGGTTCTACACTCACGCGACATTATCGCCGTACATAAGAAGAACGCTCGTACGCTACTTGGCGGCAAAAGGATATGATACGGCCGCTTACTATCCCTGGCCGGGCACGTTCTATAACGCCCGCCGCGCGTACGGCAACTATGGCTTCCGGCATTTCTTCGACCCTGGCGATTTCGACCTCCCCGTCGCAACGTGGCAGAGCGACCGCTCCATCGCCGCCGCGGCGTTGAGCAAGTTGAAGCCGATGCGAGCCGCTCCATTTTTCGCTTATGTGGTGCTCACGGAAAATCATGCACCGCATCCCTGCGATCATTTCTCCAGGTCAGAGGACTTCGTGGCGACGTTCGCGGGCGTGCAAGACTTTGGAATGAATTGCCAGTTGAACGAATACCTGCGCCGGCTGGATTCCACGTCTGAGGCGTTTGATCTCGTGGCCACTTATCTAAGGGAACTGCAACAGGCAACTGGCCGTCCCTACGTCCTGGCTATTTTTGGAGATCACCAGCCACACACTTTTACGGGTACGGATTCGGCACACTATTCGACCTTTGATTATTCTCCCGTCCGTACGCAAGCCGGCCTGCAGGAGACCTTCTTGCACATTCGATCCAGCATGGCTGTCACCCTCAAGTGCTGCGGACCGGCAGCGCCACCCGCCGCGATCATCCCGTCTCTGCTGAGCGCATTTGCCGCTTCGAGTCTGGATGACATCTACATGCCGGAAACGTTCTACTTATACCAACACTGCGGATCAAAACCCGTTAAGGGAGGATTGACTTGGGGAGTACAGGACGATGCCGCTTCAGCATTGCGAGAAGTGAACCGAGAGAGCCGTCCGCACCCCTTGGATTCGGACACTCGAGCGGGGACCTGCGA
>CAMAUG010000106.1 GCA_945861255.1 Candidatus Sulfopaludibacter sp. SbA3 | reverse complement strand
TATGGAGAGGGCGACCCGCGAACCGAGCACAATCCGCCGCTTCTCTTCAATCTGGCCGAGGATCCGGGCGAACGCCGCAACATTGCCGCCGAGCATCCCGAAATCGTCGCCGACCTGATCCGAGAAGCCGCAGCGCACCGAAAGACGGTGGTACCCGTGAAGCCGCTGTTTGATGAACTGCTTCCGGCCGCGCCTCCGGGACGGAACTAGCAGAATCGGCCTGGGCCGCGCGAGCCGGTTGAGCTGTCTCGGCCTACTTCCGTGAGATGATGGAAACGACATGATCGTCCAACTCAATCCGGAAGATGAGCGCTTGATTCAAGGCTGTCTCACTAACGGTACTTGCACGACACCGGAGGAAGTCATCCATCTGGCCTTGGGATCGTTTGCAGCCGATGCGCGTTGGATCGAGGAACACAAGACCGCAATCCGGGAACAGATCAAAGAAGGACTCGCTCAACTGGATCGGAGTGAGGGGATGTCGGAATCCGAATCCCTGGCATACCTGGAAACCGGCAAGAAAGCCTGGCGCGCTCAACACACGCGCGAATGAACACTTTCAGGATTTCGCCACGCGCCGCCGCGGACCTTCAGGAAATCTGGAACTATATCGCCGAGGACAATGAAGCTGCGGCGGATCGCGTATAGGTCTAGTTCCACGAGCTATTTCGGAGCATTGGCACGAACGCCGCGCATCGGCCACACAAGGGAGGATCTAACAGAGGACCCCGTGCTGTTTTTCCCACTCCGATCGTATCTCGTGGTCTATCGCCCCAGTCCAAAAGGCGTTGAGATCGTCGCCCTGGTCCACGGCAGCCGCGATGTGCGGCGGGTTCTTGGCGAGAGGGAGAATTGACCCGCCGCCGCACCGCCCCTCCACCGCCTCCAACTTCTTGCCTGCCTCCCCCCAAATCTCTTGCGACGCCAACTCACGATGCCGCTGCAAATGCATCCAATCGGGTACTGCAACCTCGATCTTAGGGCGTACTGAACCGATTCCAATTCCGCCCTCGTCTCGCGCCGGACCTTAATTAATGAAAATGGCGCGGCGATCAACGTCAGCATCGGGGCGATCTCATGGTTTGTTTCCGATTCGCGAGGCTCACCAGACGCCCTACCGCCGCACGGCCCCTTCAATCGCCTCGAGCTCTTTGCCGGCTTCAGCCCACTTTCCTTGCGACGATAATTCGCGGTAGCGCTGCAGGTGCGCGCGCACCGTCTCGACGCGTGGGTCGGGGCCGGTGGGGATTGTAGCTCGCGCGGAGCTGGCCGGAGCCGGTTGGCCGGCGGAAGATGTGAGCACGGGTGCTAGCGGTCTTCCCGAGTGCAACGCCTGCAATTGCGCCAGCGCCTGCTCATAGGTGTCCGTGTAGATCAGCGTTTTCCCCTGCACCAGCGCCACTTTTTTCAATTGCGGCATGCTGGCCTGCGCGGCCTGAATGTAGATGGGCGCCACATACAGCAGTGTCTGATCGATGGGCAGCGTCAATATCTGCGCGCGCAGCACTTGCGAGCCCTGCTGGTTCCACAACGTCAGGTCCTTCGAAATATTCTGATCCTGATTGATCAGCGCCTCCACTTGCAGAGGGCCTGGGATCACCTCACCCTTGGGAAGCTGTAAGTACACCAGCTCGCCCAAGTGCTCGCCATCGCAGCGCGCCGCCATGATGCCGATCAGGTTTTGTTTGTTGCGCGGCGTGAACTGGATCATCAAGAGAAACTCGGGGTCCTTTTCCCCGGGCAGCTTGGCGATCATGTACGTCGGCGGCACCGAAACCGGTTGCCCCGCGGCGCCGGTGGTGAACGTCGCCAAGTCCCACAGATCCGCGCGATTGTAGTAGGACTCAGGATCGCGCATATGATACGTCCGGTACACTTCGGCCTGCACGCGGAACAGTGTCTCCGGAAACCGCGCATGCGCGCGCAGATCGGTGGGCATTGCCGAGGCCGCCGTGAAGAGCTCCGGGAACAACGTCCGATACGCACGCACCAGCGGATCTTCGGTATCGAACACGTAGAGGTGGACCTCACCGTCGTAGGCGTCCACCGTGGCCTTCACCGAATTGCGGATGTAGTTGAACCGCCCCAGGCCAGCCACGGATACAGGGCGCGAGTACGGATGCGAATCGCTGGTCAAATACCCGTCCACGATCCACACCAGCCGTCCGTCCGCGGTGATCACCAGGTACGGATCGTCGTCCCAACTCATGAACGGCGCCAGCGCGCCGACGCGTTCCACAATGTTGCGGCGGATCATCATCCGGCTGTCCGCGCCCAACGCGCTGGAGAGCACGATGTTCCAATCACCCTCGGCCAGCGCCGCCAGCACACGTGAACCCAGCGATGCGATGGAGAATCCGCCTCGTCCCGTGTAATTGGTACTTACCTCGAGCGACCCCGCCGGATAATTGAACTCGGGCTGCGACGTGCGGACGAACACCGCGTCGCCGGAGGCTTCGCCGTAATAGATCTCCGGACGCTTCACCTGTAGACTCTTCGTGCGCACGGAAACCGGCGCGTCGCGAATAATCAGATCCGGCAACCCCGATTCGCTGATGCGGCTGGCTTCCGCCAGCACCAGCCCATAACCGTGCGTGAAGGTGAGGCTGCGGTTGATCCAGCGGTTGCGCGCATCGCCCAATTGGTTCAGGTCCAGCTCGCGCGGCGCCAGCAGGGTCTGCCGGAGGCGCCCGTCGATCATGTAGCGATCCACGTCGGTATCGGCGTACGTGTACGGCCGCAGCGGCTGGCTTTGGCTGAGGGTATCGTGAAACGCGCGCCAGTCCCACAGCCTGACGTTATCGAGCAGCGTCTGATTCGCGGCAAAATCGATGCGCCCTTCCGCCCGGGCCGGAAATTCGGCTTCCTTGGCGGCACGGTCCAGCCCGAACGCGGAGCGAGTGGCTTGGATGTGCCTCTCCAGATAGGGCTTTTCCAACGTCAATTCATTCGGCCGCACGTACAAGGCGCCGATCGCGGAAGGGAGAATAGCGTCCACCACCATGATGGCCACGCATCCAATAGCCAACTTCCGGCGTCCGATGAGCACCAGGAGCGCGGCCAGAATTGCGAACCCTACCTTCGCGGTTTGGAGCGGCAATCCGATGTTTTGCTGAAGATAATCGACGCCGACCATCAGGTTGCCGTGATCGCTGGTCAGCAGATCGTAACGCCCCAGCCAGAACTTTGCGGCCAGGGCGATGAGGAACAGTGCGCCCATCGCTTTGAGCACACCCGTTTCGAGCTTGCCCAGAATGCGCAGGTCGCGCAGATCGATTTCCTGACCCAGCGTCCAGCCGGGAATTTCACGCTTCAATTGCCATCCACGAGCCGCCAGATAGTACGCCAACAGCCCGGCGCCCGCGCACGCGGCGAGGAACGTGATCAGCATGTTGAAGAACGGCAGCTCGAAGAAATAGAAAACCAGCGAGTGTCCGAACACGGGATCGAGCCAGGGCGTACCCGGGTCCTGCGCGCCGCTAGACCCGGCGAACCGCGCGACGGTCCATCCGTCCACGGTAGCCAGGGCAAGCAGCAGCGCCAGAAACGCGGCGCCGGCCGTGGTGATGCGCGAGTAGGCTGGGTAATCCCGCTGCCGGACGCCGGCCTGCTTCACCCCGAGCGCGTGCGCGGTCCACAGGATGGCGAATAGAATCACCCACGCGGCCGCCACCGGCAAGAAGCGGTATTCCAGCATTCGCAGCCAGGTGGCCACCTGGCCCATTTCCTGCCACCAGTAGTAGTTGATGAAGAGCCCGCTCAGTGAGCTGGCTCCAATCAGCAGCGCAACGGCGGCGACGATGATCCAGACGAACCCAAGTTGCGGATTGCGGCGAGGCATAGGAAGCACAGACATGCATCCCCTAGTGTAGTGCTTCCGGATTCCAGGCGGGGCGGACGCGACCTACGCGCGGATAAGGCAGTCAGCCAACGTTAACGGGGGTACTTCGAGGAGCGGGAGTTACAGCAGCCGGAAGTTCACTTCAATGGTCGCCATGACGGGCACGGCCTTGCCGTCTTTCATGCCGGGCTTGAAGCGCCATTTCTCCACGGCTTCGATGGCTTTTTGATCCAGGCCAAGGCCCAGCGAACGCAGCACTTTCAAGCCTTGCGGGCGGCCCTGATCGTCCACCACCAGCGAAAGTACAACTGTGCCCTGCCATTTGGCTTTGCGCGCTTCTTCGGAATATTCAGGCTCAACCTTGCTTAGGACGGAGGGCGCGGAAACTCCGCCGCCGATGCGGTACGCCCCGCCGCCGAATCCGCCACCGGAACCAGGCCCGACGCCTGCGCCGCGGCCGGGGCCGACGCCGCCGCCAATTCCGCTACCAATTCCGCCGCCAAATCCCGTGCCGTTGGAGGGGATGCCGAGCTTGCTCTGGATGTCTCCGAAGTTATTGGCGGTGATGTTTGGAATATCCTCCGGCGCGATGATGGAAGCCGGCATGGGCAACTTTGGCTCCACGGGATCCACTCGCGGGGGCGTGAACTGCTTCCGTTCCGGCTTGGGCAGCTTGCCCTTGCTGGCGTCCAGAGGCATCTTCGCACCGCCGCCGCCACCGCCACCCGATTTCTGCTGTTTGGTCGCGGCCAAATAGTCGCTCAAGTTGGGCGCAATCAGGGCAACGCTGTCCTTGGCAAGATTCTGCACCGACTTTAAGCTGCCGATGAAGAGCATCAGGGCAATGACGGCGACGTGCGCCAACAGCGAACTCAGCCCCGCCTTGGCCTCATTACCGGCGTAGATCTTGATTTCACTGATCGGAACGGGCTTGGAAGTCAGCTCAAGCGGAGGCAGTTTTGGTGGACGCACCAAGTCCTTGACGCTCTGAAAGAGGGTCCGGAACAAGGGCACTTCCGGCGGAGCCAGCAAGTGCGTAAGATGATCGCCGGCACTGTGGTCCGGCATTCCTGCCACGCTGCTTACTTGCTCTTCCGTCACCTGCGTACTCCCGTATTTGCCGGCAACCACACTTCTAAGGACGCGCCGCGCATTAGAAACGTTGCAACTTCCACAAGGCTATCTACCCAGAATTCTATCATACGAATCCGAGAAACGCGCCCGTCTGTTCCCACAATCCGTCCAGGACATCAGTCAGTTCGTGGCCGGATGGAAATTCCACCAGCCGCGCGTTGGGATGGGCGAGGACGAACTGGCGGGAGACGCCCACGGGCACCACCGGATCCGCTGAGCCATGCAAAATGAGGGCTGGCTGGGTGAAGGCCGGTTGGTCTTCATATTGCTCGCCGTCTTCCACGAACTGATAACCCAAGGGCACTTCCATTTTGCTGCCGTAATGAAAAAACGGCAGGGATCCTTCGCGCTTCCAGCGTTCCCAATCCCGCGGACTGAAGCGCTCCCGCCAGCGGCGCGGAAACTGAAAGGCCGGGGCGAGGAGCACCAGCTTCTGGACTTCGGCTGGGTGGCGGACAGCGTAGAGCGCGGCCAGGTAGCCACCCAGGCTGGAACCCATCATGACCACCGGTTCACCCGCCACGGCGTCCTGAATCACCCGCAATTGCCCACTGATGGTCAGACTCTCAAAGTTGCCTTCGTCCAGCTGCGGCGCGCAAAACGGTACGCCCATTTCGCCAAATCGTCCGGCAAAGTACCGTGCTTTGCTGGACTGGGGACTGGAGGCGAAGCCGTGCAGGTAAACGATTCTCATGGGGGTGGGGATCCGAGCCTGGCCGGCCTCAATCACCAACCTCCATCTGACCATACCTGATAGTATGAGTGTTCATCCCTCTTTTTGAACATGATTCGCACGTACCGAGGCATCCGACCCCGGATCGCCGTCTCCGAATAAGCCGCAAAACGCGCGCACAACATTGGCGGAATTCGACGTCGTTCGTCGCTAACGCCAAATAATATACGTGTGAATCGAGAGAATCCTGGCGGACGGATGCCTTGGCTTACAATGCATGCTAAACTGCGAAATCAGAGAAGCGCAAAGGTGCGGCGCGCATCGCCAAGAGGTCGGGAAGAGACTTGGGCCGTACTCCGTTTTGCGCGTGTTTCTTAAATTTGATGCACGTTTTCGGAAAAGGCCGGGAGTTGCCGGCGTTCCGGAAGGGATGCGGGAAGCGGAATGGACCCATCGACGCGTAGCCGCCTTAAAGAAGAAGTGTTACCGATGCTCGATCGCGTGCGCCAAGACCGGCGCCCGATGCGCCTTTTGCTCATCGGGATTACGGTGGTCCCCTTGATTCTTGCGGTGACGCTGGTTGCGCACCAGATGTGGCGTGGCGATTGGAAGATGGTTGAATTGTTGATCACGGGCGCTTTCATGACCACCACGGGCACCGCGTTTGTCTATTTGGGCAAGCTTCAGTCCTGTGACGACGTTCTCACCAGAATTGAACTGGTCGTCCGCATGGACGGAAACGAAGAGCATCTCGAGAAAGCGACCCAGGATTTAGGTTGCTACGGCACTTTCCACGGAGTGGTCGAACATGTCAGAAAAACTTTCAACCCCTGAAACGCCAGCCCAACGCCTGGACGCGGTGCTCGACGCGTCCGTAAGATCGGCAAAACGGCGCGAAAAACAATTTTGGGCGCTCAGCTTGCTGTGGGTCGCCACCGTGTTGGTGGTGGCGCAATACTTTCGTTCCCAGGTGACGCGGTTCGACCGCCAGCAGACTCTTTTGAAAGGAGCGCTGGTGGATCAGTTGCAGCGCACTAAGGATCTGAACCGCGATAATCAAACGCTGCAGAACGCGTTTGAACGACTGGAGACCCGGCTCCACCAAAACCTGACCAGCCGGGAGCGGCAACAATACGCATTGGTGCTGGCCGAGGCGCACGTTGCTAGAAATTCGCTCAGCGATCAAGAGAGAAAATTACTGATTTCCGAAGCCGCGGCCGCGCGCGACAAGAAGGTGGCGGAAAGCCTGTATCTGCAAGCGGCCGAACTTTGGGACGACAACCGCGGCTCGGCGATCGCGAAGTTGCAGGCGGCGTTGCAGCAGAACCCGAAGTACCGGCCGGCACGCGCGGCATTAGGCGAGGCCTATTCCGATCTGTCCAAAAATGAAGAATCTGTCCAGCACTTCACCCAGGCGCTGACCCTGAAGGAGGACGCGTTCGGCTATGCGGGCCGGTGTTGGCCTCTGATCGTCTTATCGCGATTAAAGGAGGCCTTGGCCGACTGCCAAAAGGCCACCGCGCTCGATGCCCGTTACTGGGCCGCTTATAACTATGCCGGGTTTGCGCACTACCAGCTCAAGCAGGATAAAGAGGCGGAGGACGCTTGGAGGCAGGCGGCGCGGCTTTCCGCCCAGCCCGAATCATCGCTGGAGAATCTGGGCCTGATCTATTCACGTTCCGGTTCCTGGCAAAAGGCGCTGGACAACGCGGAGACGCTCAAGCTTTCGCCCGATAGTTCCTGGAATTGGCTGTTCTTGTGGATCGCCGCCGATAAACTCGGCCAGAAAAGCGTTTCAGCTCAAGCGCGGAGCATGTGGCTCATGCTGAAATCCTCCGATGATGTGGATACGCTGAAGCCATTCCTGGTACCCGTGCTGCACGCCTACCTGGAAGCGCGCTGACCACCGCGACCACCGCCGTTCAACTTCCGTCCGGCCATACCTGATAGCATAGTGTTTACCCCTCTTTTTGAACATGATTCGCACGTACCGAGGCATCCGACCCCGGATCGCCATCTCCGCTTATATCGATGCGAGCGCCGTCGTCACTGGTGACGTCGAGATCGGCGAGCGGTCCAGCGTGTGGCCTTGCGTGACCATCCGCGGCGACACGGCGTTGATCAAGATTGGGGCCGAAACCAACATCCAGGACAACACCGTGTTGCACGCCGACATAGGCATTCCATGCACCCTTGGCGACCGGGTTACCGTGGGCCACGCGGCGGTACTGCACGGCTGCACCGTGGAGGATGGTGCGCTGATCGGCATTGGCGCCATCGTCCTGAACGGCGCACGCATCGGCAGAGGGGCGGTGGTCGCGGCAGGAGCGCTGGTTCCGGAAGGCATGGATGTGCCGCCTCAAACGCTGGTCATGGGCGCGCCGGCCAAACCTAGACGCCCGGTGACCGCTGAGGAACAGGCCCGTTTCGCGGAGGCAGTGGATCACTACGTGGAACACGGCGCCATCTGCAACGCCGAGGCGAAATCCGAGTGATCCGCGCCATCAAAGGAACGCGGGATATTCTGCCACCCTCCAGTGCCGTCTGGAACCGCGTGGAAGCCACGGCACGGGAGGTGTTTCGCACCTTCAATTATCACGAAATCCGCACACCGATCTTCGAGGAAACATCCCTGTTCGCGCGCGGCGTGGGCGAAGATACCGACATAGTCGGCAAGGAAATGTATACGTGGGAGGACCGCGACGGCACTTCCCTTACGCTGCGGCCTGAAGCCACGGCTTCCGTCATGCGCGCTTACATCGAGCACCGGCTGGACCAAATTCCGGGCGTGAAGAAGCTGTACTACATCGGCCCCATGTTCCGCCGCGAACGGCCGCAGAAGGGCCGCTACCGGCAGTTTTTTCAGATCGGCGCGGAAGCCATCGGCGCGGAATCGCCCATCATCGACGCCGAAGTGATCGAACTTGTGGTGGAGATCCTGAAGCGCTGCGGCCTAAGTGATTTTCAACTGATCCTGAACTCCGTGGGCTGTTCGAACTGCCGTCCCGGCTTTATTGCCACGCTCAAGCAAGAACTCGCCGGCGTTGCTGCGCGGATGTGTAGCGATTGCCAGCGCCGCGCCGTCATCAACCCCCTGCGAGTGCTGGATTGCAAAGTGGAGGCGGACCAGCCCATCATCGACGCGCTGCCTTCCATCCACGATCATCTCTGTGAAGTTTGCACGACGCACTTCGCCGAGGTGCGCACGCATCTGGACAACCGCGGCATTCCGTATTGGGTGCGCCCGCGCATGGTGCGCGGCCTGGATTACTACATGCGCACGACGTTCGAGATCACGCATGGGGCGCTGGGAGCGCAAAACTCAGTCCTGGGCGGGGGACGTTATGACGGTCTGGCCGAGGCCCTCGGCTCGAAGGTTCCCGCGCCCGGCATCGGTTTTTCCATTGGCGAAGACAGGCTTGTGATGAGCGTCGGCGAACAAACGGATCCCGTGGTGGACGTATTTCTGGCGCCTCTGGGCGACGCGGCCGAGCTGCACGCCGGCGCGCTGGCGGCCGAACTGCGCGCGGCGGGTATCTCCGTGGAACGTTCCGTGGACCGCAAACTAAAGCGCGCCCTGGAAGTGGCCAACAAGTTGGGCGCACGTTACGCGCTGATCGTCGGAGACAACGAGATCGCCGCTGGGACATACTTATTAAAGAACATGGCGTCCGGCGAACAGACGGCGCTTTCGCGCGAGCAGCTTGCCGCGCATATTCGAAACAACTAGTTACTCATGCCATCCGTACCCCTCGATTTTCTAGGAAATTTGCGCCGCACGCATAGTTGCGGCGAACTGCGCGGCTCCGACGCCGGTAAACGAGCCATCTTAATGGGCTGGGTGCATCGCCGCCGGGATCTGGGTGGCGTCATCTTCATCCACCTGCGCGATCGCGACGGCGTCACGCAACTGGTCTTCCATGAAGACGCCGACCCCATTGTTCACCAGAAAGCGGAAATGCTGGCGTCGGAGTACGTCATCGCCGTGGAAGGCACACTCGCGCTGCGCACGGCGGAAACCATCAATTCCACCATCCCTACCGGCGAAGTGGAGATGGTGGTGGAAAAGCTCTGGATTCTGAACGAGTCGCGCACGCCGCCCTTCCCGATGGACGACGCAGTGGACGTCAAGGAAGACACACGCCTCAAGTACCGTTACGTGGACCTGCGCCGCCCGCGCATGCAGCGCAACATCATCCTGCGATCGAAAATGGCCTTCGCCGCGCGCCAGGCGCTGACGGATCAGGGATTTCTGGAAATTGAAACGCCGTTCATGACGCGCTCCACGCCCGAAGGCGCGCGCGATTTCCTGGTGCCTTCGCGCGTCAATCCCGGCTTGTTCTACGCTCTGCCGCAATCGCCGCAGATTTTCAAGCAGTTGCTGATGATCAGCGGTTTCGATAAATATTTCCAGATTGTCCGCTGCTTCCGCGACGAAGACTTGCGCGCGGACCGTCAGTACGAATTCACTCAGATCGACTTGGAGATGTCTTTCCCGCAGCAGGAGACTATCTACGAGACTATAGAGCCGCTGGTGCAGCAAGTGTGCAAGGCCGCCGGCTTCCACATCCAGATTCCCCTGCCGCGCATGACGCATGCCGAGGCGATGCGCTCCTATGGCATCGATAAGCCGGACCTGCGCCTACCGCCGTTCCACTGTGTGGAAGATCTCTTCAAAGGCGAGGGACTGACCACGGAGGGGCTGCCGCTGGTGGCCATCGTCACACCGAAAGTGGGCGCGGCCAGCCGCAAGGAGCGCGATGAGCTGAAAGCGTTCGGCCAGGAGCGTGGTCTGCGCGTTTATGACGATTCGAAGCGCCTGGAGCGCGACTTCCCCGCTGCCATGGCCGAAGTCCGCAAACGTACTGGTGCGGGTGAGGAAGACCTGCTGATCCTGTGCGGCTGGGGCGGCGAAGCCAAGGGTCAGCGTCCCGAAGAAACGGTGCTGCAGGCAGCCGGGCAGCTTCGTCTGCAAGCCGCGCAAAAATACGCCGACCGTCACAAACTACTGGACCCGAAAGATTTCCGCTTCGTGTGGGTCACCGACTTCCCCATGTTCGAATGGGACGAAGAAGAAAACCGCTGGAACGCCGCTCACCACCCGTTCACGTCGGTGCACGACGAGGACATCGACAAGCTGACCACGGACCCGGCGCGCTGCCGTGCCAAGTCGTATGACATCGTGCTGAACGGCACGGAGCTAGGCTCCGGCTCAATCCGTATTCACCGCCGCGATCTGCAAGCGCAAGTGTTCGCCGCGCTGGGCTTGAGCGACGAAGAAGCCAAACACAAATTCGGCTTCCTGCTGGAAGC
>CAMAUG010000105.1 GCA_945861255.1 Candidatus Sulfopaludibacter sp. SbA3 | reverse complement strand
GGGAGCTCCATTTTCACGGCCAGTTCCTCGGTGGTGGGTTCGCGCCCCAGATCCTGCTGCATCTGGCGTTGCATGCGAACCAACTTGTTGATGGTTTCGATCATGTGCACAGGGATGCGGATGGTGCGGGCCTGGTCCGCGATGGCACGCGTAATGGCCTGACGCACCCACCAAGTGGCGTAGGTCGAAAACTTGTAACCGCGCAGGTAGTCGAACTTGTCCACCGCTTTCATCAGTCCTATGTTGCCTTCCTGGATCAAATCCAGGAACTGCAAACCGCGATTGGTGTACCGTTTCGCGATGGATACCACCAACCGGAGATTCGCCTCAATAAGCTGTTTTTTTGCAGTTTCGGCGTCGTGTTCGCCGCGCTCGACGATTTGTAGAGTGCGCCGCAGCTCCGTCGAACTTGCGCCGGATTCCTCTTCCAGTTTCTGAATCTGCTGGCTGCGCTGGCGCATGTCCTTGCGGACGGACGCCGTTTGCCCCGGGATTTCCAGCTTGCGCTGCATGCGCGCGATTTCGCGCTCCACGGGTTTCAATTCTTCCACCACGCGCCGCAAGCTTCCCGCGAGCGACCTGCGCATATAAGAGCTGAACGGGATGCCGCGGATCAGGCGGGAAATAGCCACCATGGTGCGCGCCAGTCCCCATCTGAGCCGGCGGTGTTCCTTGGGCTTCATGCTGCGTGAGACCGCTTGCAGCTTTTGCCGGAACTGCTGCGCTTTCTTATAGTGCTTGCCGATTTCCTCGATGGTAGCCACCAGTTGGGCGGCCTGCTCCTGTACGTCTTCGTCGAAGGTGACCAGATCTGGCGCCACCAGAATGTCACGGACGGGATCGGGATCCTTGGCCAGCGACTCCGGCAGCGCGAGAATCTCTCGAATCACCAGAGGCGAACGGGACAAGGCCTTGCGCACGGCAAACTGTCCGCGCTCGATGCGCTTGGCCAGCTCAATCTCCCCTTCGCGCGTCAGCAAGGGAACCGAGCCCATTTCGCGCAAATACATGCGCACGGGGTCGTTGGTCTTTTCGCCGGTATCCTGGCCCAGATCCAACTCCGCCAGGTCTTCGGCTTCCTCGGACTTCTTTTCGAAATCGATCTTGGGTTCTTCCAGGATCTCGACGCCCGCTGTGTCCAGACCGGTCAGCAGATCTTCGAGTTCGCGCCCCCCAGGATACTCGTCGGCCAGCATGTCGTTGACTTCGTCATACAACACGTAGCCCTTTTCCTTGCCCGACTTCATCAGGTCTTTTAGCGGGCTGAATTTATCCTGGCCTGTCACGCTAGTTCAACAACCTTTGCCGCGTCGAACGCGAGTGCGGCGCCACGAGCTGCCGCGCTGTAAATAAGCGCACCTGGAAGCAGTAGTACTGGAGAGACTCACCCATCCCATTTGCCATTAGTTTACAACACCGCCTACCCTGCTCACCCCTCGCGCTTGTGTTGCATCGCGCTCCAACCGGCTGAGTTCGGCCATCCAGGCGAGGGCTTGTTGCATGTCGCCTTCGCGTTCGGCCGATTTCACACGGGCGCGCAAGTCGTCCACATGGCGCCGCCGGAAATCTTCCTCCAGACGCCGCAGGCAGGCCTCGGCTTGGGCCAGGCAGGCCGCGTCATCACCTATCTCATCGGCTGAGGCGGCGGCGTGCAGTAGGGCCCGCCCCTGCTCCGACAAGCGAGCGTCCAGGGCCGCGAACGGCAGCGCTCCGCCTTCGGCGGCCATGTGCTCCAGGGCTTTGAAAATCTCGTGCGCCACAAAGACTTCCTCGAGCGCCCCGGGCAGGCGTGGCAGAATCCGGTGGCGCGTTTCCTCGCTGTTCAACAACGCGTTCAATAAGATGCGTTCCGGCGCCGGGATTTCCACGCGCGGCGGGGTCACCGCAAGCGGCGCGCGGCGGGCGCCCGCGGCTTTCTTGAACTGGTCCAACACAAGTCCCGGCTCCACGCCCAAGTATCCGGCCACGTCGTTAGCGACGGCGGCCCGCTCCAGATTGCCGGAAATTTTCTGCACGGCCGGCAAAAGGAACTTGAATGCATCCATGCGGCCTTCCGCCGAACGCATGTCGAACCTGCCGCGAGCGCGGTCAGCCAGCCAATGGAAGTATCCGCTGGCCGCCTCCAGCGCCGCGCGGTACGCATCGGGGCCCTTCTGCTTCACGAATTCGTACGGGTCGAGCTTTATTTCCGCGCCGGCTTCGCCCAGGGAAAGGACGCGTATGTGCAGCCCCTCGTCCAATAGCAACTGAATGGCGCGCTCGGCGGCGTTGGCGCCCGCCGTGTCTGGATCGAAATTCAGAATCACATTGTCGGCGTGGCGGTGAATGGTCCGGACCTGCTGGTTGGTCAAGGCCGTGCCGCACGTAGCCACCACTTCCTTCACTCCGGCGGCGTGGACTCCGATGACGTCCATGTAGCCCTCCACCAACACTGCACGGGACGCCTTCCGCATGCCGTCGCGGGCGCGGTGCAGGTTGTACAGCGTCCAGGTCTTGCGATAGATGGGCGTCTCCGGCGAGTTCAGGTATTTCGGCTCGTCGCCTTCACGCATGGCCCGGCCGCCGAAGGCGATTACCTTCCCCGATTCGTTGTGAATAGGGAACATCAAGCGCCCTCGAAACGCGTCATAGTAGCCTGCGCCTTCAGTGCGGCGGCGCACCAGGCCGGACGCCTCCATCTGCTCGGCCGAAAACCCCTGCGCGGCCAACTTGCGCGCCAGCGCCTGACCGCTGGGGTCGGACACGCCTAACGCAAACGTCTCCATCGCTTCCTCGCTGACGCCCCGGCGCGCCAGGTAAGCGCGCGCCTCGGCGCCCTCCGGACCGCGCAATGCGGTCTCATACATCTGCGCGGCAATCTCGTGCATTTCGATCAGTGCGCCACGCAGGCGGGAATCGGCATCCGAGTATTCATTGCGCTTGGGAATCGGGATGCCATGGCGCTCGGCCAGCATCTTGAGCGCTTCGGGAAACGTGAGCCCCTCGATCTCCATAACGAACTTCAGCGCGTCGCCGCCCGCGCCGCAGCCGAAACACTTGTAGAACTGGCGGTTCTGATGGACGTTGAACGAAGGCGTCTTTTCCTGGTGGAACGGGCACAGCCCGATGTAGCGGCCGGTGGCGCCCATGCGCCGCAGACGCACGTAGTCCCCGGCGACTTTCACGATGTCGATGGCGGATTTGACTTGTTCGACGAAATCCATCGGGGTGCCGGGCTCCCTGCCGCCTGCTCGCTGGTCGCGCCGCGCGACGGCCTACTTCACCTTGCCTACTGTATCCTGTCTACCGCGCAAGTCTAGGGGAGGGGCGTTCTGCCGACGCCGTTAAGCAGATTATGGCACGTCCGTAAAAAACAATCCCGTGGTAAAATGATTTTGTGCTTCCGGCAATCCAGGGCGGCCCCCACCCCGCTGTCGAGGAGTTCAAGAAGAGGACGCAGCGCAGGATCGGCGATCTGCGGTGCCCGGATCATCACCAGCCCCCCAGGGTACGCTTTCTGGGCGCGACGCTGCGTGACGTGACGGTACACATGAGCGGCTGCTGCGATAAGCTGATCCAACTGGCGAACCGGAAGATCGCGGAACAGTAGCGGCCATGCCCTCCTCCGTCGGTCTGCCCGGCGGTCCGGCGGAATTACTTTTCGCTCTTTTCGATCAACGCCAACGATCCGTCGGGCTGGTAATTCAGAAGGTATTTTTCACCGGTGGCGCTCCGGTACAATGCCAGGAGCTTTTCTTCCGGCTGATGGATCACGCATTCGATCGCACGTTGCCGCATGGTCAGCTTGAGAAAATCGCATGGCCCGGGCATGAACAACCATGGCGCATTCAGGCCATGATTCACGTAAATCCGGGCTCCCGGGTTGATCTGAGGCAACAGGACCGTTACATCCGCGGCTGATTTCGTGGTGGCTCTCCGAGCCGTCAGCGTGTAGTGTATCCGGTTCTGAAAGTAGGGGCTCTGCTGGAAGTCTACGGCCCAAGACATCACTATCACGGCGATACCCGCAGCCGCCGCCCATCGGATGGTCTCACGTTTCGACAGAGCCGCCAAGAGATCTTCCAGCAACAGTGCGATCAGCAAAAAAAGAAACATCTGGGGAGCGTATGCATAGATGGGCGCTCGCATCTTGGGCAGCATGCTGACGGGCAACAGCGTGAGCACATAAGCAGCGAGGCAAAACAACATTGCCAAGCGGCGGCGCATCACTGCATACGCGCCGATCGCCATGGAGCCTGCCGCTAGGATCGCGGTCGCGAACGGGGACACCGTCTCTTCGTTGCCAAAGATTAGAGCTGTGTAGTACGACAAAGACGCGAGGATGGTCCTTGCATCAACCTGAAGAGAGTAGAGGTTGGACGACCCATAGTCGCCTCTCAACCGCGCATAGATCGCTGCGAATACGATACCGATCAGAAAGTGAATCCATGTACGGCGGGCTACGGAAATCAGCGTTTCCCGCGGAGTTGGCCGGCTCGACGAAAAGGCGGCGAGGATCACGCAGAGCACCGGCGCGACGATAGCGAACTCCTTGCTGCGCAGCGCCAGCACCAGCAGAACGGCGCTGAAATACACCGAGCCACGCCGCTCCGAGAGGAGCGCAAGAAAACTACCCAAAAGAAAGAATAGGGCAAGCATGTCGAACACGGCGCCCAGGTACGTCGCCGTCGCGGCCGTGGTCCACATGCTACCGAATACACCAGCCGCGGCTAAGCTCAGTGGAACCCCCACGCCGAGACGCCTGAACAGCAGAAAACCCAGGCCGCAATTCGTGAAATGGATAACCAGATAGCACGAGAGTTGTGCTGCGTAATTGAAACCGAATCCATCGAACAAGAGCCTCTCGAATGCCAGTCCAACGGGGCGATCGTTGTAGAAGGATTGTGGGAAGAGGGTGATCAACCGCCAGTAGGGCGCGTCCAAGAACCGGGTCAGATTGCCGAGCTCGTCCATCATGAGGATCAAGCCCGGTTGAAACGCCCAGCTTACGCCACTCCAGCAGAGAACGGCGGCATACATGGCCAGAATCAATTCGACACACCATTGGACCAAACCAAAGCGCGATCGCGCGGCGATGATCAAGCTCGCGAGCATGGGTTTCTCCATCGTACGCTAGCGGCGCCCCTACGCCCCGGCCGCGCACAGGAGCATGAGCATCTGGAGCTTGCTGGCAGGGGTTTCCTCGCGCTCCGTTTTGATACACTAAACTCCACGGCAGCGCGGAAATTTTCCGGGGGAGCGTGGCGGATGAATTGGTATTACGCGAACGGTGGGCAGAGGGCTGGCCCCATCGACACAGACCGATTCGCGGAACTGGCCCAAGAAGGCGTGATCCACGACGCAACGATGGTGTGGCACGACGGAATGGCGGCCTGGCAGACTTACGCAGTATATCGCGGCGCCGCTCCGCCGCCAGTACCGGTCCGCTACGCCGGATTCTGGATTCGTTTCGTCGCCCGCCTGATCGACGGGATCATTCTAGCCATCGCGACCACGGCTCTGCGGGCGCCGCTGTTTCTGGCGCTCGGCATCAGCGGGACGGCAATTCTTAACCCGATGGCCCCAGGGTTGATCGGCGCATTCGTCCTAAGCCTGGTCATCAACACGGCCGTGGGCGTCGCGTACGAGGCCTTTTTTGTTTCGACGCGCGGCGCCACTCCGGGCAAGATAGCGCTGGGATTGAAGATCGTGCGCGCCGACGGGCGAGGCGTTTCCCCGGGATTGGCCATCGGCCGATACTTCGCGCAGATCTTGAGCAGCCTGATTCTGGCCATCGGCTACATCATGGCGGCCTTTGACGCCGAGAAGCGCTCCCTGCACGACCGTCTCTGCGATACCCGCGTGATCCGGACCAGCTGAACGCCAGTCGCACGGCTCGGGCCCGCGCTGGGATTAGCCCCGGCGCGTGTCCAGGCAAGCCCTGCGCGGTGCCTTCGCGAGTGGTTCCAATTGCACCTGTCGTTCCCTTTGTGGTGAAGTGAAGGGGATGAAGTCCCTAAAGCTCCTGCTATTGATAACCGTTGCGATCGCGGCGGTTTCCTGCAGCCGGGATCCGAAGGTGCAGGCCCAACGTTACGTCGATAACGGCAATAGATTTTTTGATAAGGCTAAGTACAAAGAAGCCTCCATTATGTACCGGCGCGCCCTGCAAAAGGATTTGCGCTTTGGGGAAGCTTACTACCGGCTGGGTTTGGCGGAGTTGAAAGTGGCGGCGTTCGGCGATGCCGCGCGCGCCCTGCGCCGTGCCGTCGAATTGCAACCGAAGAATGCCGATGCCGCCGCCAGGCTGGCCGATATCTACATGGCGGCATCCACGCAGGATACCGCCGCCGCCGTGCAGCTTCGCAAGGAAGCGCACGATATCGCCAATCAGCTTTTGGAAAACGATAGCAATTCCTACGATGGGCACCGCCTGGCGGGCCAGCTCGAGCTGCTTGAAAAAGATGCGTCGAAAGCAATTACGGAGCTGAGCACGGCATACCGGATCAAGCCGTCGCCACCGCTGGCGTTGGCCTACTTTCAGGCGTTCCTGGGCAACAAACAAGTGGCTGAAGCCCAAAAGCTGGCGCGAGAGGTGATCGCCGCCGACAAGGAATTCGCTCCTATGTACGACGTGCTGTATATCCAGTACGCGAACGAGCGGAACGGCATGGAGGCGGAAAATATTCTCAAACTCAAAGTGGAGAATAATCCCAAGGATCCCGGTCCGCTGCTGCAGTTGTGCGCGCATTATTACGCCACAAAGAACGACATGGAACTGCAGGCCAGCCTGAAGCGCCTCACCGGTTTTCCCGACGGGTACATGATGGCCGGCAATTTCTTTTTCCTTCAGGCCCGCGATTTTGAGCGCGCGCGGGTGCAGTATGAGGCGGGCGCGCGTACGTTTCCCAAGAACAAACTGGAATATGAGAAGCGGCTGGTGGAGCTGATGGCCGCGAGCGGCAAGAATCCGGAAGCAAGCCAGATGCTGAAGGGCATCCTGGCGGAGAATCCCAAAGACGCCGACGCCATCGCCATGCGCGCCGCTCTCCAATTGCAAACCGGCAGCCGCGAGGAGATTAATCAGGCCACCAACGATCTGCAGTCGCTGGTCACCAAGACGCCCGACAATCACCTGCTGCGGTATAACCTGGCCCGTGCACTAGTGGCCAAAGACGAAACCGATCAGGCTCGCTTGAATCTGGAGGCGGCCATCAAGAGCCGTCCGGATTTTCTTCAGGCACGGCTTCTGCTGGCCCGGCTCTATTTGGTGAAGGGAGACTTTGCGCGGGCACTGAAGGAATCCGACGATGCGCTCACGCTGAACCGGCGGGACTTACAGGCGCACCTGATCCGTTCGAGTTCTTTGTTGGCCATGGGCACCAAGGATAAGGCCCAACAGGAGCTGGATGTGATTGAACAAATCGCGCCAGGCAACGCCGACGCCCGCTTCCAGACTGGCTACCTGGCATTGGATAGCAAGGACTACAAGCGCGCCGAGCAGATGTTCGGCGATCTATATCGGAACAACCCCAAGGATTTGCGTGCATTGTTGGGTTTCGCTGAAACGTTGGCCACGCAAGGGAAGATGGGTGACGCCATACAGCACGTGAATGGCGCGATAGGGCGCGACCCTCAGCGCCAGGACTTGAAGCTGGCGCTCGGAAGCCTCTATGTGCGGGGCGCCCGGTTTGACGAAGCCATTGGGATATATAAGAAGCTCGCGGAGTCCAGTCCGAAGTCCGGCGAGCTGATGTACCGTCTGGCGGAGACGCAGCGCCGCAAGGGCGATGTGAATACGGCCGTCGAATCTTTCCAGCGCGCCAGCCAGCTTGCACCCAACGATCCCCGGCCGCTGTTGCAGCTGGGCATGTTGATGGACGGCACGGGGCGTCGGGAACAGGCCAAGCCTTATTATGAGCAGATCCTCAAGATTCAACCGGATCATCCGGTGGCGCTGAACAATCTGGCGTTTATCAAAGCCGAGGAAGGCACCGATCTGGACGAAGCCTTGACCATGGCTCAAAAGGCCCGGCAGAAGCTGCCCAGTTCGCCATTCATACGCGACACCTTGGGATGGATTTATATCAAGAAAAATTTGAGCGATGATGCCGTCCGCACACTGCGGGAATTGATCGTGGAAGAGCCCAACAATCCTTCCTTCCGGTACCACTACGGCATGGCACTGCTGCAGAAGGGCGATAAACCTTCGGCGCGGCGTGAGTTGGAAGCGGCCATCCGCAACAATCCTTCGCGCGAGGATTTGACGAAGATCCGTGAACTGCTGGCGGCGAATTAGGCGGCACGGGTACAAGAGTGGCGAATCCTCCGGTGGTCACTTCTTCTGCTGCCGTACAAACAACGCGCCGCGATCCCACGGCTTCCGCATATGTTGCCCCGTTCGCCGTCCTTATCGCGTTCTTGGGTATAAGCGGGGCCGTACCCTTTCCCTATCGCGCGCGAGAGATCGTGGGCATTGGAGTAGTTGTTGTTGCGCTGTGGATTTTTTCACGACCAGTCTTGGACTTTCGTGTGGGGAGCTGGGTGTGGAGCGCGCTATTGGGTGCGGCAGTCTTCGTGGTGTGGGTGGCGCCGGATTGGCTGGCACCCGGGTACCGTCATTCCATTGTTTTCGAGAACCCGCTGATGGGCACGGCACGCAGCTCGCTTTCCGGCGCGGCGCGTCAGGACACCATCACTCTAGGCTTGCGGGCGTTCCGTGCGGTAGTGATGGTGCCTATCGCCGAAGAATTGTTCTGGCGCGGGTGGCTGATGCGCTGGCTGGTGCGGCCGGATTTCACGCGCGTAAACCTGGGCACGTACAGCCCGTTGGCCTTCACGTTGACCGCGCTGCTGTTCGCCTCCGAACACGGGCCCTACTGGGATGTGGGGTTGATTACGGGAATTGCGTTTAACGCGTGGATGATCCGTCAGAAGAAGCTGGGAGATTTGTTTGTCGCGCACGCCGTGGCGAACGCTTGCCTGAGCGCCTACGCAATCAGCTTTGAGAAATGGGAATACTGGCTTTGACCAACAACAAGAATTCCATCGAACCGGTTCGACATGGCGCTTCCGCGCGCCACGCGAAGGCGGCCGTGTTCGATTTCGACGGTACCGTCTCCGTCATCCGTTCCGGATGGATCGACGTGATGACGCCGATGATGATGGAGATCTTGCTCGACTTGAAGAGCGGCGAGTCCGAAGGTGAACTTGCAACCTTGATCCGGGAAATGATCTGGCGGACCACCGGCAAGGAGACCATCTACCAGATGATGGACTTTGCGTCGCTGGTGTCCGCGCGTGGAGGCCGGCCCCTGGATCCGCGCGAATACAAGAAAATGTACCTGGACCGCCTTTGGGACAAAATCGTGGGCCGCATCGAAGACCTGAAGCAGGGCCGCGTCGCTCCCGCGCACTATATGGTTCCCGGAGCGCGCCATTGGATCGAGGCGCTGAAGGAACGCGGCCTCAAGATGTATCTGGCCAGCGGAACCGATGAAATCTACATGCGCGAGGAGGCCCGCCTGCTGGGCGTGACCCCGCTTTTCGATGGCGGTGTGTACGGAGCGCAGGATGATCTCGCCAGCTTTTCGAAAAAGATCCTCATCCAGCGCATCATTTCCACGGCCGGCGTGCGGGGCGAGGAGATTGTGGGCTTCGGCGACGGATACGTGGAGATCGAAGAAGTCAAGCTGGTGGGCGGCGTGACGGTGGGCGTAGCCTCTCAGGAACCGGCCTGCCAGGAAGTGGATGAGTGGAAACGGCAGCGCTTGATCGGGGTGGGCGCGGATTACATTGTCCCGAACTTCCTCGAGCACGAGCGGTTGACGGAACTGTTGTTTTCCCAGTAGGCCGCGGCAGAGCGATGGCTTGCCGCCGGCGGAGCCGCCAACACAGGAACTTTGTGAACACCCTCGCGATCGACATCGGCGGCACCAAATTTTCGGCAGCGCTCTTTGAAGGCGCGCGGATGACCCGCCGGGAATCGCGCGCCACCGACCGCGAAGGCGGGCGCGAATGGATGCTCGCGCAACTCGAATCCATCATTCGGGAATGGAAGAGCAGTGCCCCGATGCAACGTTGCGGCATCGGCTTCGGCGGGCCCGTGGATTTCCCGCGGCAGCGCACGGCTCTTTCCACGCATGTGGAGGGATGGCGGGATTTCGATCTTCCCAGACACATCGCCGGCATTCTGAACGCTCCGGTAATAATGGATAACGACGCGAACGTGGGGGCGCTGGGTGAGGCGCGCCATGGCGCGGGCCGCGATGCGCGCCCGTTGTTCTACGTGACGCTCTCCACAGGCATCGGCGGCGGGCTGATTCTGGAGAATGGCGAAGTCTATCGCGGCGCGGACTCCTACGCGGGGGAGATCGGCCATCTGACCGTGCAACCCGGAGGGCCGGAGTGCTTATGCGGTTCGCGGGGCTGCCTGGAGCGAATGTGCGGAGGGCTATGGCTCAAGCGCGACTACGGCAAGTCCGCGCGGGAGTTGCTGCACGATCCCGAGTTCGTGAGCCGCTATGTGATCCCTCTGGCCATGGGCTTGAAGGCCGCCATCATGCTGCTGAACCCCGCGAGCGTCGTGCTCGGCGGAGGCATCGTCAAGGCCGGCGACGCGCTGTTGATACCGTTGCGCCAGGAGCTGCGCCGCCAGATGACGGCGTGGTCGCGGGCACGGTTGGACGTCGTCCCAGCGGCATTGGGAGACGATAGCGTGTTGTGGGGCGCGCTGGCTCTCGCGGAATCAGCCGGCAGCTGAAACGCAGCGGGCACTTCTTGCCGCCGCTATTGGGAAGCCGACACGTGTGTGCCGGCGCAGTAGGCAGAGCTGTACTCTGCGGATGCTACTCGGTCTTCTTGAACAGGCTGTCAAAGGCGGCGCGGGCGTCACCGGCGGATTTGGGGGCCGGGCCTGACTGCACCGCTCCCCCCTGTCCCATCCCATTCGTGGCGGGCGGCGGAGCGTCGCGCGCGACCGTCACGCGGGATCTGAATA
>CAMAUG010000104.1 GCA_945861255.1 Candidatus Sulfopaludibacter sp. SbA3 | reverse complement strand
GGAAATCGCTGCGCGATTCCCACATTTCCACCGCGCCGACGACGGCTTCCTCCCTCTCTCCATCCCCCGAAAACCTCAGAAAGGAGCCCCGCAACGTCCCCGCCTGACCTTTACCCCTTCAGGCCCGTTCTTGGATTAGAAAATGCTATGGGGTAATGGGTCGGCATAGGTTTCGTTGGGAGCGGTGGGTCCTCCAGAGCAGGGCTGCGTGATGTGAAAGCCTCTAGAGCACACGCATGGCGTCGTAACGCTCTGGTGCTGCCCGTGATGCGATGCCTGGCCGTGAAGTTGTTGCGCGAGTTTGTCTCCTACTCGGTCATCGCCTCTCAGCGATCGCAATTGCAATGGTGTTGGCAGCGTGGTGGCATGACTTCGTTTCGGCTTTTCGTGCGGTCGCCGGCGACGCAGAGCAACTCCGCTCGGTGGTCCCTCTTGTCGCCGCGGCAGGCTGCGGGCCTGCCCTACGCTTGCGGTACAATGGACATTAGCGAAGTTGCGCCCCCGTAGGAGCCGTCACACCCATGTTTACTTTCTTCCGCGCCAGCCAGAATACGCTCAGGCGGTATTTGCTTGGCGGAGTGCTGCTCATCGTGGCGGCGTCCATGCTTACCTATTTGACGCAGACCGGGCTCACCACCACCACGGACGGCGACCCCATTTTGGCCGAGGTCGGCGGGCAGAAGATCACGGTAGTGGAAGCGCAAACCCTTATCAACCGGCTGATCCAGAATCAGCGGCTCCCGCAGGAATCCGCGGAAGTGTATCTGGGGCAATACGTCGATGAACTGGTGCAGCAGCGCGCGGCCGTCGACGAGTTCTTGCGCATGGGAATGCGGGTAACCGACGAGGAAGTCCTTAGGGGCGCGATGTTGGTGTTCCCACAGTTTTTCGAAAACGGAAAGCTGACGAACCGGCCGGCGATGGAACAGACGCTTTCCGCGCAAGGCATGGGACTCCGGGAATTTGCGGACAGCATGCGTGAAAACCTGCTGCTCCGCAAGATTCAGAGCGTAGCGGCCGCCAATATCATCGTTTCTCCGGACGAAGTGGACCAGGCGCTTACGCAAAAGCACCAGAAGGTCAAGGTCGAGTACGTGGCGTTTCCCGCGGCCAAGTTTCGCGATCAGGTGAAGCTCGCCCCCGAGACGCTTCGTGCGATCTTTGAAAGCAGCAAGGCTGCGTACAGCATCCCGGAGCAGCGTTCCTTTCAAGTACTGGTCGTGGACCAAGCGAAGGTGGAGCAGACCATCACGGTGCCGGAAGCTCAAGTTCGCGCCGCGTACTCCGGATCAATGGACAACTACCGCGTGCCCGAACGCGTAAAAGCCCGCCACATCCTGCTCATGACGCAGGGCAAACCGGACGCCGAGAAAAAAACCAAGCTTACCAAGGCGCAGGACTTGTTGAAACAATTGCGCGGCGGGGCGGACTTTGCCGAGCTTGCAAAGAAGAACTCGGAAGACCCTGGCTCGGCGCAGAACGGTGGAGATCTGGGATACCTGGTGAAGGGGCAGACGGTTCCTGAGTTCGAAAAGACCGCGTTTTCGGCCAAGCCCAAGGACATCAGCGACGTTGTCACCACGGAGTACGGTTACCACATTATTCAGGTAACCGAGAAAGAAGCCGCCCGTATACGGCCCTTCGACGAAGTCAAGGAAAATATCGCGACTGAACTGAAGAAGCAGACCGTTGCTGAGAAAACCCAGGCGATTGCGGACCAGGCGCATGCCGCGCTCGAAAAAGCGCCGGGCACGATCGCGGATATCGCCAAGCAGTTCAACATCGAATTGATTACGGTCACCAAGGCTTCGGCGAACGAAGCGATCCCGACGCTCGGGGTTTCGCCGGAGATCGATGGCGCCGTCAGCGGCCTCCAGCCCAAAGGAATATCGCCGACGCTGACGTTGCCGGCCAATCGCATCGCCATGGTGGTGCTTACCGAGCGAATCGCCAGCCGGCCGGCTGAGTTCGCCGAAGTGGAAGCGCAGGTGCGCGATCGTCAAGTGACGAACCAGTCGCAGCAACTAGCTTCCAAAGCCGCCCAGGATGCCTTCGCCAAGATCAATGCGGGAGAGAGTTTGGAGAAGGTGGGAAAGGCCATGGGTGGCGACGTTGCCAAGCCCACCGAATTCACGCGGAACGATTCGGTGGAAGGTCTGGGCCCGGCGGCCTACGTGGACGATGCCTTCAACAAACCGGTGGGAACAACAGTGGGGCCGGTGAACGCCCAGGGCCGTGAAATCGTTTATCGAATTGTGGACCGGCAACCGGTGGATCTGAAGAGTTTCGCGGCGGAGCGAGACGCCACCATCGCGGATTTGAAGCAGCGCAAGCTGCGCACACGAATGGACCTGCTGCTGGACAGCATCGTGACCAAAGCCAGGGCCGATAAAAAGGTCAAGATGCACACGGACACGCTGAAGCGTTTGCAGGCACAATACCGGCAGGGACGCTAGGCGAACGCCACTCGTGGAATTCGCACTCGAAATCTTCCGGAGTCTGACGGACCCCGACCGTTTGATCTATCTCCTGTCCCAGGTCATTACGGGGTGGCTTGGTTATGCGTTGCTGGCCGGAATTGTATTCGCGGAGACGGGACTGCTGGTGGGCCTGTTCTTGCCCGGCGACTCGCTGCTGTTCACGGTGGGCGTGGTGGCGGGCGCGGGCAAGTTGGACATTGTGGAGATTTGCTTCCTGCTGACGGCGGCGTCCATCATCGGGGACCAAAGCGGGTACCTTTTGGGCCACCGCACCGGATTCCGGATTTTCAAGCGCCCCGATTCCCGATTTTTCAAGCAGGAATACATCAAGCGTACGCAAGACTTTTACAACAAGCACGGCGGCAAGACCCTGATCTACGCCAAGTTCGTTCCTATTGTGCGGACATTCGCGCCGTTCATGGCCGGCGTCGGGCGCATGCCCTACGCGCGCTTTGTTTCGTTCAACGTGTTCGGCGGTTTGGGGTGGGTGCTTTCCATGACGCTAGCCGGATATTTCCTGGGCGAGATCCCCGTCATTCGCAGGAACTTTGAAAAAGTGGTGATCGGGATCGTAGTGGTCAGCGTGCTGCCCGTGGTGATCCAATACTTGCAGTCCCGCGGAGCCGCGCCCGCGTCGCGTTGAAATAGCTCAGCGCCCCGCGTCCTTCCTGTATGCCGTCCCTTGCCGTTCCTGGTGACGTTCCAGCGCCAACTCAATCAGGCGGTCGATCAGCTTCGCATACGGCAGCCCCGCCACTTCCCACATCTTGGGATACATGCTGATCGAGGTGAAACCCGGAATGGTGTTGATCTCGTTAATGAAGAATTTCCCGGTGGCCGTTTCCAGAAGGAAATCGACACGCGCCATGCCGGCACACTCCACAGTCTTATAGCACGCGACGGCCAGACGCTGAATTTCACTGGTCTGCTCCACGCTCAGATCGGCGGGCAGCACGGTTTTCGAGGTACCCAAGACATACTTGTCTTCGTAGTCGTAAAACTCGCGGGAGGGCAGAACTTCACAAGGAATGGCCGCTTGGGGGTCATGATTGCCGAGCACGGAGCATTCGAACTCGCGCCCCGCGATGCCGCGCTCCACGATCACTTTGCGGTCATAGCGCCCCGCGAATGCAAGCGCGGCACCAAGCTCCTCGCGCGACTTTACTTTTGAGATTCCCACCGAAGATCCCAGATTCGCGGGCTTGACGAACATGGGGAACGGCAACCGCGCGCAGATGTCGTCCAAGTTCGCTTGTCCGCGGTATACAGTCATGAAATCGGCGACCGGCAGCCCGCGCTCAATGCACAGGCGCTTCATGATTTCCTTGTCCATGGATACCGAAGAAGCCAGCACACCGGCGCCCACGTAAGGCAGATTCGCAAGCTCCAGCAATCCCTGCACGGTTCCATCTTCGCCAAACGTTCCGTGCAGCACGGGGAAAACGACGTCGATCCCGTGGTTCGCGCAGGGGTCGGGCGAAATGGCGCGCGGCTCCCAACGGCCTTCCTGAGTAATCAGGATGCGCTCCACCTCGTACTTGGAGGGATCCATCGCCGCGATCACCGATTCGGCCGAGCGCAGCGAAATCTCGTGCTCCCCGCTTCGGCCGCCGTATAACACCGCCACGCGCAGCTTCATAAGATGCGTTTTCCCAATGCGCTGGTAATCAGTTCCACCGCCAGCAGCGCCGTTCGATTGGCTTCATCCAGCACTGGATTCACCTCCACGACTTCGAGCGACGTCATCTGTCCGCTGTCGCAGATCAATTCCATAGCCAGGTGCGCCTCGCGATAGGTGATGCCGCCGCGCACGGGCGTGCCCACGCCGGGAGCTTCACGGGGGTCGACCGCGTCCATATCGAAGGACAAATGAAACCCGGCCGTTCCCGCCGTCACAATGTCGAGAGCTTCGCGAACCACGCTGGGCAGTCCGCGTTCATCGATATCGCGCATGGTGAAGGGATGCACACCCGCGCCGCGCACGTTGAAGCGCTCAATATCGTCCACGCTGCGCAGGCCGATCAGCACGACCGAGGTTGGGTCCACTTGCGGCGCGTCACCGCCGATGTGGGTAAGCTCCTTCGGACCAAGTCCGATGCAGCAGGCGAGCGGCATCCCGTGCACGTTGCCGCTGGGGCTGGTGGCGGGAGTGTTCATGTCGGCATGCGCGTCAATCCAGATCAAACCCATGCGCGCCTGCCGCGTGCGAAAGTGGCGCGCCATCCCGGAGACCGTTCCCACGGCGACGGAATGATCGCCGCCCAGCACCACGGGCACTTGGCCGGCATCCGCGGCTTTCGTCACCATGGCGGCCAGCCGCTCGCAAGTGTGCGCGATCTGCGAAAGATACCGGGCTTCCGGCGTGCCGACCGGCGACGTCTCGGGCTGATCCACCACGACGTTGCCGAGATCCCGCACTTCATAGCCGAGCGAAGTCAGTTTCTCATTAAGGCCCGCCAGCCGCAGCGCGGAAGGGCCCATATCGACGCCGCGGCGTCCGGCGCCCAAGTCCATGGGCGCTCCGATGATCGCGATGTGGGATTGTTTCATGAGGCCGTACGGAGCCGCCCGGCACTCCCATTATCGCGTGCCGTGCCGCGGAATTGCGCGCGTCGGCAAACGAAACAAGTGAAGTGAGCGGCGCAAAATTTGACACGCAAGGCTAAGTCCTGGACAATGAAAATGCTCACCTAGATATGCGGATGTGGCGGAATTGGCAGACGCGCTAGATTCAGGTTCTAGTTCTCGCAAGGGAGTGGAGGTTCAAGTCCTCTCATCCGCACCAATAAAATCAATAAGTTACTGGGAATTTACAAAATCCTCAATGTCAGGCAGTGCGGAGTGTTCGCGGCCGGGCGTTGCCGGCGTTCGTGTCCGGCCGCGCAAATTACTTCTTAACCGGCGGCAAACCCTCCGTCAGTTCGATCCGGACGCCCCAAGGGTCGGTCAGGAATGCGACTTTCAGGTGTTGCGAGCCGGGGCTTGGGCCCACGGGCCCATCGAATCTGACCCCCTCCGCTCTCAGCTTTTTGCAGAACGCGTCCAGATTCGTAACTTCAAACCCAATGTGATCTATTAACCGGCCCTGCGTGGGGGCGAGGCGCTGGGGAGCGGTCGCGTAGGAGAGGTTTATCTTGCCCGGTATATCATTCGTCGGCATGAAGTTCCCCGGCCGGCCCACGCTCTCGCGCGTGCCCGGAACCCAATCGAACATAGCGGCATACCAGGCCTGCATCGCCGGAATGTCACTTGCCGGCGCCCAGAAGTGAATGTGATTCATCTGAATCGGAGTGGCGAGCGTGGGTTCACCGAACACTTCCAAACGGATGCCTTCCGGGCCAATCACATAACCTTGATTCGGGTTGAAGGCAGATTGCGTGAGGCTCAAACCCGCGGCTTTCCATTTGGCTCGCGCCGCAGGCAAGTCTCTCACTACGAAGCCGAAATGGTCCACCACGGAGCCGGCCGACGGGCCGGTCGGCTCGCCTTGCCGCAGGGTGATATAGACTCCCGGCAATTCAATTTCACGCAACGCCTCGTTCATGACTACGGTGCCGCCCATCATCTCAACCCAAAAGCGGGTTTGAGCATCGACATCTTTCACCGTCAGTTCAATGTGCCCCATGGTGACCCCGGCTTTATTGGGAGGCATGAGCTGCGCCATCATGGGCACGGCGGCCAGGAGGAAAATTCGAGAGAGTGGTCCGATTCTCATTTGTTTAACGTAGCAGACCTTCCGCACGGAGTCGATGGAGACCAGCAAGTCACCTGTTTCCCTATCCCGCTCCCTGGCAGGCCCTCAAAAGGAATCCCCGAAGAACGGCAACATGCGGCCGCAGTAGAGCACGCCGAACCACGCCGTCAGCGAGATGAACCCGATGCATTTTGCCGCCAGCGGGGTCGGTTCCCCCGGTTCCAGCAAGACCGTTCGCGGCGCCACCGCCCACTCAAAGACCGCGGCGTTCAGGCCGGCGATCACCAGTGATCCTACTTTCAACCACCACGTCAGGCTGTACACATACTGCTCCGGGTGTCCGATCAAGAAAGTAACGCCCGTAATCAGATTGAGCACGAAGCCGGCGATCGCATACGGGATCAACTCCCGTACCGCGGCGATCCTGACGCGCGGGAAGAAACCGATCAGGCGGAGGTCCAAGAACCCGATGATGCCGATCACCAGCGCCAGACCGATGAAGTGCACCGTCTCGGCCGCGGGCCAAATCCATTCATTGACGACGATCTGCCGGGACAGCCAAGTGGCCTGGACCCACGTGACCAGAGCTTCCATTGTTCGCCCCTCAAATGTTCGGCCCTCAAACATAGGCCATCAGGCGGCCGGCCGCGATGGCCGCGGTCCACAGAATTAATGAACTCACAGCCACAAAACGTCCGTGACGCGCCACGCTGTCATCGGCGGGAGCGGCGCGCAGCAAGCGCCGGGCGTACAGTGTGTCCCAAAGAGCAAGACCAATGAGGCTCAGCTTGATGTAGAGAATAGGTTGCCTGCCCTTGGTGGTGGCGTCAGCCATGAACAGCAGGATACCGGTGGCTGCGTTCAGCGCGAACGCCCACGCGATCAGCCGGAATAAGCCGGACAGAGACTCCAGCGAAATCTTGCGCGCAACCCCCAGCAACCGAAGGTCAATGACGGCGCTCGCGCCCACCACGATGCCGAGACCCACCGTGTGGAATGTTAGAACCGTCGGATAGGCCCAGAGCGACGAGGATTGCCGCGTCCACGTGGCCAGTGCAGTCGCCTCCAGCCATGTCAGCACATCGCTCATGCCGCGACTACCGGGGCGGCTGCTGTTCTTCAGTGACCTGTCCGCCCGCGACGATAGGACTGCCGTCGGCCCGCGTGACCTTCGCGCAGCACATACCGTGAGATCCCTCGGCGCGCGATGGCCGTCCGGAGACTTTGATCATCGTGCCCGGCTTCAGAGCTTCCTGCGTCCATCCGATTCGCGTCAGGCCTGAGGCCCCGCCGAGCTCGATCTGCCATTCAACTTTCTTCCCGTTTTCCTCCGCCTCGAAATACAAGAAAGAGTGCGGATTCTTCAACAGGAACTTCGTCACCGCCCCTTGCGCCTCAGCCCTCTGCGTGGAATCGTAAAAGGGCGCGGCCGAATGGTGGGCAATCGCCGGCACCGTCCACATCAATCCGGCCACTGCGACGCACAGCGCGCTCATCGCCACCCATCCTCGAACGCTCATCATGTGTCTCCTAGTCTGTCTCCTCGTCGCGACGCTCATTTGTACTTCGGCGGCATCATCCGCACCGCGGCACGCGCCGATTCTGGATCGCAATCCCACTGACTCATCTTGTAGCCCGGACGGGCGGGCAGCCAGCGCGTGGTGTAGGAAGCCGGTTTTCTTAGGAACAGAGGATCTTCAACGGTGACGGTGGCCTTCAATTCAGTGCCTTCGCGCCAGTAGCGCTCCAGCACTCTCTTGAGCTGCGACGAAGGAATGCCGTTATAGTCGTCGAAACCCGCGACGTCGAAGGGGAAGTGGTCGGTCTCGACCAGCAACGCGCCGTTCTCGTAGCGGCCCACGGAAAACCCTTGGACACCCCAATCGTCGTTTGTCGCCTTCCGCCCGTTCAGCCACACGGTTCGCAGTTGGTCGTCCTTTTCATATCTCAGCAGCACGCGATCCGGCCATTGCACAATTTCCATGTGGTACGGGTCGTATTGGAGCGCGGGCGACGACGTCGGCTGGCAGTCGTACTTGGGCGACAACGCTTCATCGAAGACTTTCTGATACGCCAGAGCACGCTCATTCAGCACGGGAGCGTTGTCTTTTCCCCACGGCACGGTTTCGCTGTTGATCGGTCTGGCGCGCGGCGTGCCGTCCCACGTTCCGGCCAAGTCCGGCACTTTGTTCGTGGGCGGCGCCTGGGCGTGGGCCAATGAGAGCGCCAGCCCAAAGGCCACACTCCATACGCTCAAACTCCGGGCGGCTACGTGGTTGAATACATTTTGCATCGACCTTGCCTCCTCGCGGAAGTCGTTCCCTGCCGCTCAGTGCGATTTTCATTCTACCGCACTCCCGGCGTTGGGCCGGGCGCGCTCTCCTGCCGGAATGAAACGCTGGAATCGATGGATAGGACCGCGGCGGCGGCACGCACGCGGGGCGGGAAATCGAGCCGGACCGCGCCCGGCGCTCGCGTACAGTGCGCGGACTATTTCTCCAAGTCCGCGGCCACGAATCGCACCAACGCCTCCAGCAGTGCGGCGCGCGGGAAAGCCGATTTGTCCATGCCGTTACGGATGAACGAGTCGCTCGATTTATCGAACGGCAGGGCGACCGCGAAATGATCCGCAATGGCCGCCCCAAGGTACTTGGCTTCCGGCACCATGGCATCGTCGCGCAACAGTTGGCCATCTTGCGCCGCCCCATACGACGAGAGTATCTTCCACGTTTCAAGCAACGCCTTTGACGTGGTGGCGGCGTCCGACTTGGCGATCAGCGAATACGTAGGCACCAGCGGATGAGGAAAGCTCGAGAGAAATGCCTGGCGCGTCTCGCGCTTCAGACTCCGGAATCCCGTGGCCAGATCGCCCTGGCAGTTCTTCATCGGCACGCTGCCCATATATCGTTCCGCCTGCCGCGGCAGAATATCGGCGATGGGCGAGCCGCCGGATGCACCTGCCACGCTGATGAACGCGGCAACTTGCTGAGCAACACCGGACTCTTGCGCCAGCGCCACTTGAATGTCGGGCGTGCCCTTGCTGTAACCGATCAGAATGTACTTGCGCCCGCCGCCCTCCTGGTGCTCTCTCAGGTACCGGGCGATCAGTTTCGCGTTTGATTCGCTCGAGTCGTTCGGCACCTGCAGCAAGTCCACGTCCACGCCCATTTTTTTCAGCGATTCCTGGCCTTCCAGAAAGGCGGGCGAATCGGAAACGCACGAACTCAAAATGCCGGGCACGATCAGCACGCGGTACTTGCCGGGAACCGCGCCTAACTTGGCGTCCTCGCGTCCCTGCCCTTCCAGATAGCGATTGCACGCCTGCCATGCGCCGCCGCCCGGGTTGTTCTGTTTAAGCACCGAGCAAAACGTGTCGTTGAAGCCTGCCGCGACGTTGGCGGTATCCGGTTGTAAGTAGATGAGCGCCGTGCGGCCGTCGGATCGGAATTCCTGGCCGTGCGCGGTGCGCGCCACGGTGATGGGATCCGCGGGCGTGATGTAACTCACCTTCGCGGCCACGCCTGTCTGCATAAAACTGTCGGCGATATAGTCGCGTTCTTTGTCCACTTCGGAATCAATGCGATGCGTGAGCTTGCCGTTACGCTGGTCGCGGTCGAATCCGATATCGTGGGTGCCCGCTCCCGCCCAAACGGTCTGGCCTTCCAGATCGAACGGCGCCTTCCAGATGCGGAAGTGGTGACGGGAGGCGACCACGCGGATCGGATCGGCTTGCGCGTAGCCGAAATCCTGCGGGCGGCCGAACAAGTGCAGCTCGCTCATCGGTATGGTGACGTAGGCTTGCTTGGAGAACGTCGCCAGCGCACCGCGAAGAATGGTGTCCTTATTGGAGCGGTCCACCACCACCCACCCGGCAGCCTTGAGCGCCGCTTGCAGCTTTTCCTGGGAGCCGATGACGATGAAGTTGACGCGGTCCCCTGGGGAGCCGTCCGGATCGCTCACGCGGCGTGGAGTCTCATCGATGCGGCGCTGCGGAAACGCGGGGACTTGCACATCCGTCTTGGTAACCACCGGCGCGGCGGTTCGTTCCATACTTACGTGGAATCCGCCGGTGGCCTTGTCGCTGGCCGCCTCATTCAAGCCGACGAAAAGCCGTCCCGCGATCGGGGCCCGGCTTTCGCGCCGGGCGCCGATGAGGAACGGCCGCGCCGCGCCATTCGATCCAATGCGCCCCAATACCGCGCCGCGTCCAGCATCGTTGAGCGGCAGTATGCGGATCAGGTCCGCCCAGCCGCGTGCCAACCCATCCGGTCCGGTTGTTTGCCGGGCGTTCGCGTATTTCACTTCGCCTGTAACCGTGAAGCGGACCGTATCGCCCGGTTGCAGGTCCACACTCGTCTCCACCCACCCCGAGCCAGGTTTGAGATCGATTTCGCTCGTTTGCGCGGCAAGCGGGGCCAATGCCGCAAGAATCAGCAAAAAGGAGTTGCGCACGTATTACCTCATTTGAATCGCATCGGCGATGAAGCGCTCGACCTGCTTCCAGAGTACCGGATCGGCTTCCATTCTGGCGTGGCTGCCTCCCACCGTCCGCCGCAGCCAGGATGCGCGGGCCGCTTCGGCGGGCTGGCCCGCACTGGCCATGAGATCAGGTGAAATGTATTGTGGGAGCTCGGGTTCATCGTTCGGGACCACTCCGGTTCACCACGGGAGACCGTGAGATCACGCGTCTTTATGCCTTCTGCAGCAGTGGCCGCAACTCCACAACTCTTTTTACGCCTTCCAGCGCAAAGACCTTGTCGATCAGTTTCTGCGTTTTCGCCACGCCCCTGGTGGGCGCGATCAGGTCGCGGGCTTTGGCGATGATTTCTTCGCGGGACATGGGGTTCTCGGCCGTCCCTTTTACGTTGCCGACACGCTCGCTGAGTGTCTTGCCGTCGTTGAGAGTCACCTCCACCACGGCCTCGCGGCGCGGCATCTTTGGCGCGCTCGCGCAGGACCCCCGGGTCCTTCATCCGCGCGTCATCGTGAGC
>CAMAUG010000103.1 GCA_945861255.1 Candidatus Sulfopaludibacter sp. SbA3 | reverse complement strand
TACCGGCATTGTTGTTGTTCGCCGTGCAACCGAAATTGCAGTACGAAAACTGAATGGTGGCGAAGGCCGGTGTGGCCAAGGCCGCCAGTATCAAAACGGACAGCGTGAATGCTCTCGAACGCATGGTGGAACCTCCATATTGGGAAAGTGGCCCGTACGGCCGGACGAATTCTTTAGCCCGGCGCTTCAAAACGGAACTCGCTTTCCTATTTGGTAGGGCGAGCAGGTGATTATTCTCTTTTGGAATGGAGCGGGATTTGCCCGTACTCCCTCAGCGAAGGCGGGGCAGGCGGGTCTACGCGAGGGAATGAATGCGTTCGCCTAGCGGCATCGCAACGCCTGGAGCCATGGCCGGTTCCGGGCTCCGCATGATGGCGGCAAGCGACGCGCTGATACGCGCACGACTAAGGCTTGGGGGCAGGCGGAGGCAAAGCGCGGGCTTCACACACGGATTGGAAATTCACTTTGCGGTGAGAGCCGTCGCAGAACGGTTTGTTTTCGGAAGCGCCGCAGCGGCACAAGCCGATCTTCGTGCGGCCGGCGAGATCGAACGGCTTGCCGTCCGCGTCGACGACGGTGAAATCACCTTCAATGTGGATCGAGTTGTTGGAACGTATGGTTACGATTGCGGGCATCTTCTCGATGCTAGCAGAAACCGCTGCATCCGCGTCCTGGGCGAAACGTGCGCGAAGCGATTGCGGCTGCGGTTGGTCCCCTATAATGAGAGGCATTGTGATCCATTTATCCAGTGACACCGGTGAGTTGTTTGAGCAAACCTACGGGTTCGCGCAAAAACAGGTACGCAAGCTCATCGAAAAACATCCCATGCTCTATCCGCTGCATACCAAGGACGGCGTGTGGGCGCATGAAGGGCAGGTATGGACGCACTGGTCCGACGGCTTTCTCCCCGGCATGATGTGGATCTTCGCCAAACACGCCGAAAGAGATTCGGCGGACGCCAGATTTTGGCTGGAACACGCCATCAAATACACCAAACCGATCGAGGCGCGCAAATCCAATCGCGACGAACACGATCTTGGATTTCTGTTTCTCTCCACCTATTACCGCTGGTACGGAATCACGCACGATCCGGCGCTGCGCGACGTGCTGATTGAAGCTGGCCGCACCCTGGCGACACGCTTTCGGGACAAGGGCGGGTATCTGCGTTCGTACGTCGCCGAAAACTCCCTGTTCACCGATACGATGATGAACGTCGGCATTATCTTCTACGCGGCGCGCGAGACGGGTGACCGGAAGTTGCGCGACATAGCCATCCGGCATTCCATGACCACGCGGCGCGTACTGGTGCGGGGCGACGGCTCCACGGCGCAGGAAGGCATCTTCGACACCGACACGGGCGAATTTCTACGGCAGACCACCCATCAGGGCTATCGCGGCGATTCGTGCTGGTCGCGCGGCCTGGTGTGGGCGATGTACGGCTTCACCACGGCCTACGAGTACAGCCGCGATCCGCAATTTTTGGAAACGGCGCAGGCGTGCGCCGATTTCTACATTTTGCATTGCCCCGCCGATGGCGTGCCGCCGTGGGATTTCAACGCGCCGCCGGAGACACGCACATTGTTGGACACGTCGGCCGCCGCTATTTGCGCCGCCGGACTGCTGCGGTTGCGCCGTCTGGCGCCGGATTCGATCAAAGAGCACATGTACTGGTCGACGGCGGTGGGAATTCTGCGCGCCTTATGTGAAAAACATGCGGCAAGGAATGGCCCAAAGTCCGCAGCCCATTGGGAGGGCATTCTCAAGGGCGGTGTCTACCATGTTCACAAGGGTGTGGGCGTGGATGAATCCGTGATGTGGGGCGAGTACTTTTTCTGCGAAGCGCTCGAGCGGGTCTTGTTCTAACTGGCCGCAGCCTGCAATACTTTCTTCGTTCCGTCTTAGTACAATGGAGTCCGCACGGTGTTTTCTCGCGGAGCCCTTATCATGAGTCTTTTTCGCGTTCGTCTTTTTCGCGTTTCTCTAGCCGGCTGTATTATGGGAGTGTCGGCGTTCGCCGCATCGAATCCGACTTTCCACAAAGATGTTCTCCCGATCTTGCAGCGCAATTGCCAAAGCTGCCATCGCACCGGTGAAGTCGCTCCCATGTCGCTGCTGACGTATGGCGAAGCGCGCCCGTGGGCCAAGGCGATCAAAGCCGCCGTGCTCTCAAAGAAAATGCCGCCGTGGTTCGCCGACCCTCAGTACGGGCATTTCGCCAATGACCGGCGCATGCAGCAGGCTGATATCGACACGCTTTCCGCCTGGGCCGACAGCGGCGCGCCCGAAGGCGACGCCAAAGACTCTCCGGCTCCGCTGAAGTTCGTCGATGGTTGGAACATCAAGCCAGACATGGTGATTGAAATGCCTGAGCCGTATCAATTGCCGGCCACTGGAACGATGAACTGGAAATACATGCGGGTCAAAGGGAATTTCCCGGAGGACGTGTGGGTGACCTCCGGTGAAATGCGAGCCGGTAACAACGCCGTGCTGCACCACGGCAAAGTGTGGGTGGTGCCTCCGGGTTCCAAGTGGATGGCCAACGCGAAATACGGCGTGGCGTACGAAGGTAAGGACGCCGCCGGAAATCTGCCCGGCGACGGGAGCGACATTCTCGGAAAATTCAATCCGGGTTTAGGCGCGCAGCGCTTCGACATGGATGGCGCCGCGAAGCTGATTAAGAAAGACTCGGACCTGGTGTTCGAACTGCATTACACAACCACAGGCAAGCCCACTTCGGACTTATCGAAGGTCGGAATCGTGTTTGCGAAAAATCCTCCGGAGAAACGCTATTTCCTGTCGCGCGGCAGTCCTTTGTCGGCCAACCTGGTGATCCCGCCGGGCGAACGTGATCAAGAAGTGGCCAGTGAAGTGACGTTCGATCAAGCAGTGAAGCTGGTCTATATCCAACCGCACATGCACGTGCGGGGCAAGGACTACGAACTTCGCCTGGCCTATCCTTCCGGCGAGACGCACACGGTATTCAAGGGTAAGTTCGATTTCGAATGGCAGCTCGGCTATGACTTGAAAGAACCACTGCTGTTGCCCAAGGGCACCAGGATGATAGGCATCGCCCACTTCGACAATTCCGCCAACAACCCGTTCAATCCCGACGCCAAGGCCACCGTTTATTGGGGCGAGCAGAACTGGGATGAAATGCAGTCGGTCTTCGTTGGCTACATCATTGATCGCAACGTCGATCCCGACGCCGTATTCCACGCTTCCGGCGTGAGCCTGCTGCCCAGGGGCAAGCCAGGGCCAACGTTGGAAGCAGCGAGCGCAAGGTAGCAGTCTCGGCGGCGATGACGACGATTGATGCGCATGTCAACGCCTGTTACATCTTGAACGCCACCACCGCCAACGGCGGCAGCGTGACGTTGAGGCTGGCCGGGCGGCCATGGGAAGGCGTGTTGTCCGCCATCAACGCCCCCGCATTCCCCATGTTGGATCCGCCGAACATCTCAGCATCCGTATTGAAAATTTCGCGGTAGAGGCCGGACTTCGGCACGCCCAGGCGATAACCGTGGCGGGGGATGGGAGTGAAGTTGCATGCAAAGATAATCGCGTCCTCGCGGTTGCGGGCGAACCGCGCGAAGGCGATCACGGAGGATTCAGCGTCCAGGATATCGATCCATTCGAAACCGTCGTGCTGGTCGTCCACTTCATACAAGGCCGGTTCGCGGCGGTACAGAGCGTTCAATTCCTGGACCATGGTTTGCAGCGTATGATGCACGGGAAACTGGAGCAGCCACCATTCCAGCCCGCGCGTGTGATTCCACTCGCTGGTTTGGCCGAATTCGCAACCCATGAACATCAGCTTCTTGCCGGGGTGGGCGTACATGTACGCCAGGAACGCGCGCGCGTTGGCGAAGCGCTGCCACTCGTCGCCGGGCATCTTCGAAATTAACGCGCGCTTCATGTGGACCACTTCGTCGTGCGAGATGGGCAGCATGAAATTTTCCGTAAAGGCGTACAGCATGCTGAAGGTGATCAGTTGCTGATGATGCTTGCGGTGGATGGGCTCCCGGGCGAAGTAATCCAGCATGTCGTGCATCCAACCCATGTTCCACTTCATCGTGAAACCCAAGCCGCCCACGTACACAGGCCGCGAGACGCCGGGCCACGCCGTGGATTCCTCTGCGATGGTGATGGCGCCCGGTTCCAGATGGGCCAGTTCGTTGAAGCGCTTTAGAAAATCGATGGCCTCCAGATTCTCGCGACCGCCGAAGCGGTTGGGAATCCACTCGCCCGGTTCCCGCGAATAATCCAGATACAGCATGGACGCCACCGCGTCCACGCGCAGGCCGTCGATGTGGAATTCGCGCAGCCAGTACAGCGCGTTCGAGAGCAGAAAATTGCGAACCTCGTTGCGGCCGTAATTGAAGATGAGCGTGCCCCATTCCCGATGCTCCCCTTGGCGCGGATCTTCATGCTCATACAGCGCCGTGCCGTCGAAACGCCACAAGCCGTGCGCATCGCGCGGGAAATGCCCGGGGACCCAATCCAGAATCACGCCGATGCCGCGTTGATGAAATTGATCGATCAGGTACCGGAAATCGTCGGGAGTGCCGAAACGCGACGTCGGAGCGAAGTAGCCCGTGACCTGATAGCCCCATGAGCCGCCGAACGGGTGCTCCATGACGGGGAGTAACTCCACGTGCGTGTAGCCCATCCGAGAGACATAGTCCACCAGATGGTGCGCCATCTCACGATACGTTAGCCATTCATTGCCTTCGCCGCGCAGCCAGCTTTCCAGGTGCACTTCGTAAACGCAAACCGGTTCCCGCAGCCAGTGGCGGTGCGCGCGAGCTTCCATCCATGCGGCGTCGTTCCATTGGTAGTTCGCCAGGCTCCAAACGATGGAGGCGGTGCGTGGCGGTACTTCGGCGAAGAACGCATAGGGGTCGCACTTCTCCTCCGTATGGCCTTGCAAGGAGGTGACGCAGTATTTGTAGTGCTCGCCTTGTTCGAGGCCTGGGACGAAGAGCTCCCAAACACCGCCGCTGCGATGCGACAAGGGGTGGCTCGACCGATCCCAGCCGTTGAAGCCTCCCATGACGGTGACCACGCTTGCGTTGGGCGCCCACACGGCGAAGCGCACTCCGCGCGCCCCAGCATCCCCCAGAACGTGCGATCCCAGCATCCGGTAACACTCGTGATTGGTTCCTTCGCCGAACAAATGCAATTCGAAGGAAGTGAGGGAAGGAGCGGATGCCGCGGGCTGCACACAGCTATTATGGCAAGAATGGCTGCCGCGCCCTCAAAACTTGCCGAACTGCACCTGCATCTGGATGGCGCAGTGGAGCCGGAAACGCTGCTGGAGATCGATCCCACGCTCACGCGGGAAGAAATCGCGGCCAACACCGCGTACACCGATTTCGCGGGCTTCCTGCGAAGCTTCGTCTGGGTGAACCAAAAACTACAAACGCCCCAGGATTACGCGCGCGTGGCTCGCCGCCTGTTCGAGCGCCTGGAGAGCGAAGGCGTCGTCTACGCGGAAGTAATCCTTTCGGTGGGCGTTATTTTGTGGAAGCAGCAACCGTTTGCACCGGTGTGGGACGCGCTGGCCAGAGAGGCCGCGCGGCGCCGCATCGCCGTGCGTTGGATCTTCGACGCCATCCGGCAGTTCGGCGCGGAGACCGCGCAGCCGGTTTTCGACCTTGCCGCGCAATGTGCACCGGAGGGTGTCGTCGCAGTCGGGCTGGGTGGCGATGAGAGCCGCGGTCCGGCGCGGCAGTTTGCGGACTTGTTTCGCCAAGCCCGGGACAGGGGACTGCATCTGACCTGTCACGCGGGCGAAACCGCCGGTCCGGAGAGCGTTTGGCAGGCCCTCGAAATCGGCACGGAACGAATCGGCCACGGCATCCGCTCGATTGAGGATCCGGAATTGGTGGCGTACCTTGCCGGGCGAAAGATCCCGCTGGAAGTCTGCATCACCAGCAACGTTCGCACGGGAGCCGTGGCCTCGCTTGCCATGCACCCCGTGCGTCGGCTTCATGACGCGGGCGTGCCGATCATTCTCAACACCGACGATCCGGCTCTGTTCGAATGCACCCTGGCCGGCGAATACGAACTGGCGGCCCGGGAGTTCGGATTCACCCCGGACGAAATAGCCGGACTAGCGGGGAACGCCTTTCGCTACGCTTTCGACCAGCGCGCTGCGGTCGGCGGGTGACATGCCGGAGTTCTGCTGGATGTCGTTGCGCGCTGAGAGTTTTCTCCGATAACGCCCAAAGTATTCAGTAATATCACCGCCATATTGAAAGCTATACATGATGTCGACGAACGCACGAGTGTGTTCCAGTCCAAGCGCGTGTCCGGACTCGTGGAGGCAGGTGAGATAGACGACAGTATCGCGCAGCAGTGGATCATCACTGGCAGTTTGGGTGATCTGGATATGCAGTTCCCGACCGCGACGGCCGTTGACGAGGATGGGCACCGCCTCTCCGTAAAGGCCGCTATCCTTTTCGGCCCACACCACGCGGATTAGGGCGGTGGCTCGATTCGCGGTTTCAAGCAAACGCAGGCTGCCGCCGGAGGCTTTCTCCCAGGCTTGAAACGCCCAGCGAGCTAAATCCATGTCACCGGCGACGCACGCGGACTTCATGGAAGTGCATGGTTCGATCCAATAAGCAACATCAGCCGCCGGTGCCGGGAGAGCGGCCAGTAATAAGAGGAGTAGCGCGCCCGCCGCTCTACGCGAGCCGCCTTCGTGCGCGCGCACCACTCCCCGACGGTCGCTGCTCGGTTCTGGCGCGCGGGTAACCGAGCCGCGACCGTCAGGGAGCGGTGCAACGGATTGCCTATCGTCTCGACGAAAGATTTTCATCGCGAATAGCCTGAACCATTTCCTGAATCTTGGCCTCCAACTCCGCCACTCTCCGGGATAGTTCGTTTATCTTGTCGCCTTCCGGGTCGGGCAAGTCGCCGTGAGCCAGGGGTTCGAATTCGTGAGCTTCATCCACCACGCGGCCGGGGACGCCGACTACGGTAGTGTGATCCGGCACGGAATGCACCACCACGCTGCCCGCGCCTATCTTCACGTGGTGGCCGATGCGGATGTTGCCCAGGATCGCGGCGCCGGTGCCGATCACCACTCCGTCTCCAATGGTGGGGTGCCGTTTGCCGGTGTCCTTGCCGGTGCCACCCAGCGTGACGCCTTGATAGACCAGCACGTCGTCGCCGATCTCGCTGGTTTCCCCGATAACCACTCCCATGCCATGATCGATGAAAAAGCGGCGTCCGATGGTGGCGCCGGGGTGAATCTCAATTCCCGTCAAAGTGCGCGCAAGCTGTGAAATGGCGCGCGCAAGCGTGAACCAACCGCGCCGGTAAAGGCCGTGCGAGATGCGATGGAACAGCACGGCGTGAAACCCTGGATAACACAGGACGATCTCAAGCACCGTGCGCGCGGCGGGGTCGCGCCGGAATACGGTATCGATCTGTTCGCGAATGTGGCCGAGCATAGCGTCCGCGGGGCACTGCACGGGGTGTGGCCCGTGGCGCCCAAATCCATTATCGCGTGTATTATGCTGGTGACAATGCGCTTCACTGTGATTTTCGTCGCGGCATTCCTGGCCGGCTGTTCCAGCTCGACCTCCACGGCCCCGCAAGCCAAACAGTTGACCACTCCACAGGCGGTGACCTCGGTCATTTCCCTGAAGCATCCGCTCGGCAAGTATTTGGAGCTGTCGGGATTCCGCATCGGCGAAAAGGGCGCGGGCAAGCTGGATATCAGGTTCGCCGTCATCAACCATTCCCAGGCCGACATAGGCGAGCTCACGATGCACGTCAAGCTGACCACCACGGCGGCAAAACCCGAAGATCCCCCGGTCGCGGAGTTCGACGCGAAGGTGCCTCCCCTGGGGCCGCTGGAGGTCAAGGATGCCAGTGGTTCGGCCACCACGAAGCTGCGGGTCTATGAAATGCCGGATTGGCAGTTCATCAAAGCCGAGGCACAGATCACTTCGCCGGCCCCGTAGTTTACGTGGCCTGTTCTTGAGTGAGATTTTGACAGCGAGAGTCCTGGGGCCTGTCCTACGCTAAACTAATGCCGTGGTGCGTTTCCCGCTGGCTTTCCTGTTTGCCGCGTCCGGTCTATGCGCCCAGACGGCGGCTGTTTTGCCCTTTGTGAATCGCACCGCCGCGCAAAATGCCGATACCGGCCAAAGCGCGCGTTCGAAGCATCCGGCTGCGATTCAAGTGGACTGGATCGGCGAGAGCATCGCGGAGACGTTGCGCGACGCTCTCAGCAGCCGGGGCGTGGTGACTCTCAACCGCCAGGAGACGGGAGACGCCTATCGGCAATTGAAGTTGCGCCCTCGTGTTCTGCTGACCCAGGCTTCGGCCCTGAAGCTGGGCGAAGTACTCGACGCCGAACAAGTGGTGTACGGGACATTTGAGTTCACGGCCGATGTCAATCCGTCGCGCTCGGCGGCGCCTGCTCCGGTCGCGCCCGCGGTGCCGGGTGTACAGGGCACTCTGAAAATCTCAGCGCACCTGCTCGACCGGCGGCGATTGAAACAAAGCGCCGAATTTCTAGAATCCGGAAATTTGGACGACCTGCCCGCCCTGGAAGCGCACCTGGCCTGGCGGGCATTGGATTTGATCGCGCCCAAGCGTGCGCCTCCCGAAGCGGAGTTCCGCACGTTGCGGGCGGCCATCCGCCTGGATGCGCGCGAGAATTACATTCGAGGCGTTCTTGCCGGCGATCCCCGGCAGCAGGAACAGTATTTCCTGCAAGCGGCGCGGCTGGATTCGCGCTTCGGCCACCCTCTCTATTTCCTGGGTCGAATTCATTACGAGCGGAAGGAGTACCGCCAGGCCGCCGAGTGGCTGAAGAAAATTTCGGCCGGCGACGTCCATTATCACGAGGCGGGTTTTCTCCTGGGCCTCGCGCTCTATCAATCCGGAGATCATGCGGGAGCACATACGGCTTTTGAAGAGCTGGCGGGCGCCGTTCCACTGAGTGAAGTCTGGAACAATCTAGGTGCGGCCCAAAGCCGCCAGGGTCTTCCGCAGGCCGCCGATTCGTTTCGCAAAGCTTTGGAGGGGGATCCCAACGATCCGGACTACCTGTTTAACCAGGGCCACGCTATGTGGAAGAAGGGCGACTTTGCGGCAGCGGCGGACCGTTTTCGCTCCGTGCTGGACCGCAGACCTGAAGATCAGACTGCCACCATTCTGCTGGGGATGTGTCTCAAGAAGCAAGGTCCGCGCCCGGCGGACGCGCGTTTGGAGGCGGTGGAGCGTCTGAAGTTTAACTTTGAGGAGCGCGCCTATCACTTGTTGCGCTCGCTGGTCGACCCGTCACGCCAGCCATGACCGGCAATTCCGCGGACCCTGTGCGTCAGACGTTTGTGCGCCGGACGTTTGTGCACCGGATGTTGCGTGGCTCACCGCAATCCTCGCTATAATCGAAGTTCATGATCGAAGCCGCCGGCGCCACGGATCCAGGTTGCATTCGTGGCAACAACGAAGACTTCTTCCTTCTCGCCCCTTCCCTTGGGTTGTATGCGGTAGCCGATGGAATGGGTGGCGCGCAGGCGGGAGAACATGCGTCCCGGCTGGCTGTGGAAACACTCACTGAGGTCATCAAGTCCAAGCCTGGTCCGGCCGGTCCCGATGAACTGCTGGTGGCCTTTAAGGAAGCGAATGACCGCGTGATGCGCGCGGCATCCGCCGATAGGAGCCGGGAAGGCATGGGCACAACGCTGGTGGCCGCGCTCGAGAATCACGACGATCTGCACATCGCCAGCGTCGGCGATAGCCGCGCCTACAGCTACTCGAATGGGTCTCTGGAGGCGATCACGGAAGATCAAAGCTGGGTGAACGAAGTCGGGCGGCGTCTGGGGCTGGAAGACGCCATACTCAAGCAGCACCCCATGCGCCACGTATTGACGATGGCGGTGGGCGTTTCCGACCAATTGCGCGTCCACACCTACCGGATCAAGCCTGCGCCTGGAACGCAAATTCTGCTATCCAGCGACGGGTTGCACGGCGTGGCCAACGCGCAGGAAATTTCCAAAGTGCTGGACTCCGGCGCGACTCTTGACGAAAAGTGCCGCGAGTTGATCGCGGCCGCGCGCCGCAACGGCGGACCCGACAACATCACCGCGGTTCTGCTGAAGATTTCGTGACGGGCGGGCGCTTCCCGCCGCGCCACGGTGGTCTCGTCCCCGGCCCGAAATCGCCCGGCTCAGGCGGAACATGCCACGGTGATCTGCTAAATTTTAGAGAACGGAACTCACGGGGCTGAGTACCGACGGTGTTTTGATAACAGGGAGTGGATGATGAAATTCTCAAACGCGTTGTTGGCCGGTATCGCGGTTCTTGCTGTGTACGGAGCGCTCCCCCTTCAGGCGCAGTATGGCGCCAGGAACGGAGAGTGGCGCACCTATGGCGGAGATCTAGGCAGCACCCGGTACTCGCCGCTGGACCAGATCAACGCCGCGAACTTCAACAAATTGAAGATCGCGTGGCGCTTGAAGACCGATAATCTGGGATCCACGCTCGAATACAATTATCAGGCCACGCCGCTGATGGTGGGCGGGGTGGTCTATACGGTGGCGGGGTCCCGGCGCGACGTGGTGGCCCTGGATGCCGCCAGCGGCGAAATGCTGTGGATGCACACGGAAAAAGAAGGCGCGCGCGGGGAAGGAGCGCCGCGGCGGCTTTCCGGACGCGGGCTTGCCTATTGGTCCAGCGGCGGGGAAGCGCGCATTCTTTACGTAACGCCCGGCTATCGACTGATCGCGCTGGATGCAGGCACGGGCCTTCGGGTTCCTTCGTTCGGCAGCGGGGGCGTGGTGGATCTGAAGCTCGACGACGATCAGGAAATGGATTTGATCGATAGCGACATCGGATTGCACGCGGCTCCCGTGGTTGCCGGAGACACCATTATTATCGGCGCCGCGCATCGCCCGGGCGGCCTGCCCAAGAGCAGGAAGAATGTAAAAGGGTACGTGCGTGGTTTCGATGTGAAGACCGGCAAGCGGCTGTGGATTTTCCATACGATTCCGAAACCCGGCGAGTTCGGCTACGACACCTGGGAAAACGACTCCGCCGAAGTCACCGGCAACACGGGGGTGTGGGGCCAGATCAGCGTTGACGAGGAACTCGGCCTGGTCTATTTGCCGGTGGAAATGCCCACGGGGGACTACTATGGCGGCCACCGTCCTGGAAACGGCCTGTTCGGCGAGAGCCTGGTAGCGGTCGATCTAAAA
>CAMAUG010000102.1 GCA_945861255.1 Candidatus Sulfopaludibacter sp. SbA3 | reverse complement strand
GAGAACGGATTGAATGCGAGCACGGTGACGTTCAGATCGTAGGCTCCGGGCGGCAACGAGTCCAGCGTGTAGCCGCCCGTGGCCGAGCTGGTTGCTTTGTAGACCGATTTGGTGGCCACGTTGGTCGCCACAACCGGCGCGTTCGTGACTTTTTCGCCGGCCAAGTCGGAAACCGTGCCGGTGATGGCAGCGCTGGTTTGAGCGAACGCGGCGCTTGTGAATAGAAGCAGGGTGGGCAGGAAGAGTCGTGTCACATGCTCAGCATAACGTCGTTTTTGCCCCGGCGCGCGGGGCGTTCTTACGGCCGGTATCCGCGGATGCGGTGCGCCTCGCTGTCGGTGACATACAGCACGCCTTTGTAAAACAGAGCCCCATGCGGGCGGGAGAGCTTGCATTTCAGGGGATCCGCTTCCGGGCCGTCGCCCGCTTCACCGGTGCCCAGGAGTGTTGTGATGAGGTTGGTCTTCAGATCGATCTTGCGAATCGCGTGACTATCGGTGTCGACGACGTACAGGGTGTTGTTGCCGTAGGCCAGGCCTTTGGGGCCCGAGGGCCCTCCACGCGCCGCGCCGCCGAACTTGGCTTCCAGTGCGTTACCGCCGTCGCCGGTGAAACCGTTCTGGCCGTTGCCCGCGATCTTGTGCAGCGTTCTCGTCCGTCCGTCGATGCGGTAGATGGCATTGCCCTCGCGTAACGCAAGGAACATGTCGCCGTTGGGGGCGATGACCATCGTCCTCGGCCCGTTCAACGGAGTTGCGGGCGATGCCGGCGCGCCTTCGGGCGTCGGGGTTCGCTCTCCCGTTCCCGCCCACGTTTCGATGATGCCCGTATCCGGATGCAAGCGCCGGATGCGATGATTGCCGATGTCGCAGATCAGGAACGTGCCGTCCCGATCGCGGATGATGGAGTGCGGCTGCCGTAGTTGTGCCCGCGCGGCCGGCCCGCCGTCGCCGCTGAAGCCCGGCATTCCCGTACCGGCGGCGGTGGAGATGACGCCGGTCTTCATGTCGATCTTACGAATCACGTGATTGTCGCGCTCGGCGATGTAAAGGTCGCCTTTCTTGTCGAAGACCAGTTCGTGCGGCGCGCTGAGCGAAGCCTCGGTGGCCTGGCCGCCGTCGCCCGCGTAACCCTTCTTGCCGTTACCGGCGATCAGCGTCATTTTCCTGGTCTTCAGATCCAGGCGCCGGATGCGCGACGTGTCCAGATCGCAGAAATACATGGCGCCATCCGGGCCGATGATCATGCCGTAAGGATTGGCCACCTGCGTATCGGTGAAGCCCGCGACGCCGGTTCCCACGAAGGTGGAGACGCTGGCCGCAGCCGCGGCTCCACATGTCAGTATTACCACTGCGCTAGCGAATAACGCTTTCATAGCTAATACTTTACTCCGGCGTCCGGTGGGTCCGCCAAGATACCGGTGGCAAGACTGATGTGCAGTGATGGCGGTTCAAGCGGAGGATGCTCCGGCAGCCTGCCGCAGCCCCTGCCCTGAGTATCGCGGGCGGGGCGTCGGCTCGCGAGGGGTCGTGCCGCGTGGTCGCGCCGGCAGACGCGGGTCGTGTTTCCGAGGCGCACGCGTCAGCGACCGGATTCTGGTCTTGTCCCTGCCGCTCCGGCCGATAAGCGCCAGTGATGGCTTCACTCTCCTATTGGTTCTTGTCCCCAAGCTTGATCATGGCTGTCGTGGGGAAACTGCGCGGCTGGGATCGCACCGTGCCCACTCCAGCGGTGGACTGGACCAAAACTGTAGTCGACGTGGTGGTCCCGGCGAAGAACGAGGAACAAACCATCGCGCTGGCCCTGGCCTCCCTCGTGCGCCAGGATTTTTCCATTCGGGACATCATCGTGTTCGATGATGCTTCCACGGACAGCACCGGCGCGGTCGTGCGGAGCTACTCGGAAAAAGCGGGGCGCGCGGTGAAGCTGGTCACGCGGCCGAAATCAATCGGGAAAACGCCTGCGCTGCGCGAATACTGCGAGACCAGCGACGCCGACGCTCTGGTCATTTTAGACGCGGACACGGTGCTCGCGAGTCCGAACTACGTCTCGCGGCTGATCGAGGAACTGTTCAGGAATGCAGGCGTGGCAGCCAGCTGCGGAGAGGTGATGCCATTGACTCTCCGGAGGCGGAAACAGCTGGTGGAGGGCGATGCGGGCGTGAAGGCCGTATGGGAAGAGTTCCGCCTGACGCCGCCGGGTGGCGAGAGTTTCTGGTTGAGGCTGGCGACGACCGCCACCATTCTCTATCGCACTCCCATGTACGTGTTGCTGCAACGCGTGCTCTATGACGGCAACTTGAAGCTGTTCGGGGCGCAATTAAATCCGGTGGGGTGCGCCGTGGCATACAAGACCGACAGGCTGCGCGCATGCTTCGCCTATGCGCAACCGCGCGTGGGCGATAACCTTTCCATGTCCGAGGACATTTACATCGGCCACTTCTTCAACTGGAAGGGTTGGCGCAGCGTGCAGATCTTGGGTGTCCGGTGCGAATCCACGGAGCCTCCCATCCATCGCCTGCCGCGGCAACTGTTCCTGTGGTCCAGCGGGATGCTGCAATCGAGTTACTACTTTCTCGACCTGCCTCTGACGCCATGGCTCTATTTCAGGCGTCTGCTCGCGGGCGACGTGGGGAACGCTGAGCAGGCGCCGCAAGCACGGCTCATCCAGGAACAATACCGCGCGCCATGGGGAGAGAACATCACCCACAAGAGGGGCCGCGGCATCGGGTGGTTTGAATCGATATCGCTGGTCGAAAAAACGATGTATCCGCCCGTGCTGGCCTACTTCGCGGTGTTCGACCGCGAAGTGTTCTGGCTGACACTGGCCGCCGAGACGGTGCTGGGCATGGGTTTGCTCGCCGTCACCGCCGACCGTGGGAGCCGCTGGAAGTACGCGGCCATGATGGTGCCGGCGCTGCCGGTGCGGGTGATGAGCCTGGGCGTGGATACGTTTGCAATTGTCCACTGCCTGATCGATATCGCGTCGGGAAACCGGAGATGGCGGAAGTGAGCGCGCGCCTGTGGCTGATTCCGATATGCGCGGCCGCACTTCACGCGCAGACCGATGAGACCGCCTGCCAGCGTTTCAACGACACGCAACAGGCGCGCGAAGCGGCGCGCTGCTATGAAGACGTGATGAAATCGGCGGGCAGCGACGCCGAACTTGCGCATCGTGCGCTTTTGGGGGTGGCGCGGAATCGCATGTGGTCGGGCGATTCAACGGCGGCCGCGCGGGCCTACGCCGCCTACGTTCGCGACTCCGCGTGGGACCGCGCCGCCGCGCTCGAATACATCCGTCTGTTGCGCTACCGCGGCGACTACCGCACGGCGGAGCACTGGTGCGACCGGCTGCTGGAATGGAATCCCACGGATACGGAGGTGCTGGCGCTGCGTTCAGAAGTCTTGTATTGGGCTGGGAATCGGGGCTTTGAAGCGCTACGCAACGCCGAGCAGGCGCGCAGCGGAGTCGCGCAGGCGGCGGCGCTCGAGGCGCAAGGCCGCCGCGCCGCAGCGCTCGAGCGGCTGCAACACTTGCGGTCTCCGGAGGCGGGATCGGACATGGCCAAGTTTCTCGAAGGCCGCCTCCGGGAGCAGACACGCCCTTCGAGCGATCCGTCCTATTCGGTTTACAACGATTCCGACGGCATCCACAATTCCATGCGGCGCGCGTCGGCTTCCATCCCGCTGCGGGGCGATCACGCCGTGAATGTGAGCGCCGCCGAATTTGTCGCATCGGCGCCCATTGGAACATTCACGGATGGCCGCAATAAGGCTTCCGTGCGCGAATTCACGGCAGCGGGCCGGGTGCTGATGGCCCCGGGCGTGTATCTGGCCATAGCGGCCGGCGGGTCCAATATCCGCGGCAGCGAAGTGCGGCCCATCTACAGCGCGGCCATTGAAGGTGCGCCGCAAGACCGCTGGCGGCTCGCGTTGAGAGTGAATCGGGAATATCTCAAAGTGACGCCGCGCGCCATCGATCAAGGCGTGCACTCAGATGGGGTCTCCGGGGAAGTGACGTATTGGTTCGATTCCAGAACTTCGGCGTCGGCGAAGGTAGCCTCGCGCCGGTGGAGCGACGCCAACCAGTCTCTGCAAACCGAAGGCACGCTTGCCAGAAATTGGATCTATGGCCGCGCATTCAACCTGGACGCAGGCGCGCTGGCGGCGCATCAGGCTTTTGCGCGCGACATGCTGGCGGTTTCAGGATTCTTTACGCCGGACCGTTACAGCCGTTACGTAGGGTTCGCCGATGTCCACGGTGAAGCGGGCCCGCGCGTCGCGTGGGAGATGCGCGGCGAGGGCGGCCGGCAGCAGATTACAGCCGCGTCGGCGTACCAGCCGAACTGGTCCGTCACCACCCGTCTTTCCGTCAAGCTGATGCCCAAAGTTTCATTGCATGGTTCCTATGAGCGCAAGAATTATTCATTGATCGCGCTCAACGGCTGGTACCAGGGCTTCTTTGCAGGCCTGCGAGTTCAGAGGTGATGAGTGTATGAAATTCCTGATTACGGGAGGAGCGGGATTCATCGGGTCCCATTTGGCCGGGCGGCTCATTGAAGAGGGCCACACGGTGGTCGCGTTGGACGATTTGAGCACAGGCTCGCTCACCAACGTCAATGCGTGGCGAGGGCGCCCCCACTTCAAGTTCGTGCACGGCAGTGTGCTCGACGCCGACATGGTCCGCAAGCACGTGCTGGACTCCAACCACGTGATTCATCTGGCCGCCGCCGTGGGCGTGCGGCGCATCCTGCGGGACCCTCTGCATTCCATTCAGACCAACATCCAAGGTACTGACCACGTGCTGGGCGCCTGCGCGGAATTCGGGCGGCCTCTGCTGCTGGCCAGCACATCCGAAGTGTATGGAAAGAACGAAGGCAAGCTGTGCGAGGAATCGGATTCCATCTTTGGGTCTTCTTCGATGATGCGTTGGTCGTACGCAACTGCCAAAAAGTTGGATGAATTTCTGGCGCTGGCATACGCGGCGGAACGCGGCGTAGCGGTTACCATCACACGATTCTTCAACATTGTTGGTCCCCGGCAGAGCGCCCGCTACGGGATGGTGCTGCCGAACTTTGTCCGAGCGGCTTTGGCGGGCGAGCCGATCCGGGTCTTCGGCGACGGGACCCAAACGCGCAACTTCACATACATCGGTGATTGTCTGGACGCACTGATGCGTCTGTTGGCAACGCCCGCGGCGCACGGCAAGATCTTCAACATCGGCGGCGACGAAGAGGTTTCCATCCACGCGCTCGCGGAACGCGTGAAGCAAGCCGCGAGGTCCTCTTCGCCCATTGTGAAGGTGCCCTACGTGGAGGCCTATCCCGAAGGCGGCTTTGAAGACATGCGGCGGCGCGTGCCTTGCAACTGCCGTATGGAAGCACTCACGGGATGGCGGTCCCACGGCTCCGTCGACGAGATCATCGCGCAGACCATCGAGCACGAGCGAAACCATCTGGACTCTCACGCCGTGCACCCGGGGCCGGCATATCCGGAAAAAGAAGCAGTCCCCACTATGTCACGATAGATTCGTGCAGGTAGTTTCCGAAAAAACGGCGATCGTAACGGGCGCGAGCCAGGGCATCGGGCGCGCGATTGCTGTCAGGTTGGCGCGGGATGGCGCGTCCACGGTTCTGTGCGCGCGCAGCCGCGAGGCGTTGGACGCGGCCGTGCAGGAGATAAGGCAAACCGGCGGGAAAGCCGCGGCCATCGCGCTGGATCTGCGCTTGCCGGACGCCCCAGCGCGGCTCGCCGAATTCGCGGTGGCCACGTTCGGGCGTATCAACGTTGTGGTGAACAACGCGGGCGCCACCAAGCGCGGGGATTTTTTCGAATTGACCGATGAGGATTGGGCGGACGGCTTCGCGCTGAAATTTTTCGGCGCCGTACGGCTCACGCGCGCCGCGTGGCCGCATTTGAAGGCAGCCGGCGGGTCTGTGGTGAACATCGCCGGCGTGGGCGGCCGGACGCCGGGCGCGGACTTTACCATCGGCGGCTCCGTGAATGCCGCGATGGCCACTTTCACCAAGGCCATGGCCGACGTGGGTCTCCGCGACGGAGTGCAGGTGAACCTGATCAATCCCGGATCAATCCGCACGGAGCGTTTTCAGAAACGGCTGGTGACCCTTGCGATGGAAAAAGGCGTTTCGATTGACGCAGCCGAGCGGCAGTTCGCCGCCGACGCCCGCGTGACGAAAATCGGCGACCCCAGCGAAATTGCCGCGCTGGTCGCATTCATCGTGGGCCCAGAAGGCCGTTTGTTCCACGGTTCCCTCATCGACATGGACGCAGGGGCGACCAAGACGGTGTAGGCGGGATGAGTGAACATCGAAACTCCTCGCCGGACTCAGCGCGCCGGCAATGGTTCGCTCGTGCCCACCGCGTGCCGGGACAGTGACAATGTCGCTGCGCAACTTCAGGCACTGCCCTCGGCCTTGACCCCGGACTCCACATCCCATAGAATTCAAACGATGGTACTTAGCGTGCCCCGCTGAACGTGTGCGCGCTTTTTGGGGAGGTGCCCGTGCGCAAGTATGGATTCGGAATCGCGGCGCTGTGCGTCGCTGCCTGGACGTTGAGCGGCCAGGGTCCGCAGGTCCCCGCGAATCACCCGCCGGTGGCGCCGGTGAAGAACCGCGCCCGCGCCGCGGAACTGACCGAGCAGCTTCGTCCATCGGAGGCCGCCCAACCCGCCGCCCGGCTTCCCAAGAAGAACCTGATCGACGAGTTCATCTTCGGGAAAATGGAGAAGGACGGCATTCCCAACGCACCGCTGTCCTCCGACGATGAATTCTTCCGGCGCATCCATATCGATCTGACCGGCCGTACGCCGCATGACGATGAGTTGCGCGCGTTTCTGGAATCGAAAGACCCCGCGAAACGCGATCAGCTAATCGACAAACTCGCTTCCAGCAAGAATTACGAAGCCCGCTGGACCTATTTCTACGGCGACCTGTTCAAGAGCGCCTACAACCGCATCGGCAACGACGGCAAGAACGTGTTCCACAAATGGATTTATGACAACATCCATCTGGACCGGTCCTACAAGGCGATGGTCGAGGAGATGCTCTCCACCAACGCCATTTCCAACTGGAACACTGGCCCGGCCAGCTACGTGGCCCGCTGGGTGGTTATCGGCGCGAACTGCGACGAAGAAATTCATGAGGACACCGCCGACGAAGAAGCCATTCAATCCGCCAAACACTTCTTGGGCGTGGACTTGAGCTGCGTCTCGTGCCACGACGGCAAGAACCATCTGGAAAAGATCAACCTGTGGCTGGCGGGGCGCAAGCGCGAGGAATTATGGAAGACCGCCGCGTTCTTCGGAAAAACGCGGGTGCTGCGGCGAACTGAAGTCTCTACCGCCCAGGACGAATATTCGATTGACGACGAAGGTCCCGGGTACGATCCATCGTCGGAGAGCGTGGTGCGAGTGCCGCGCCGCGGCAAGAAAGGCTTGCTGGATGCAGCGTTCCTGCTCACCGGGAAGGCCGCCGATCCGAATGCGCCGCTGCGTCCGCAGTATGCAAAGATGCTGACCGAAGATCCCCAATTCGCGCGAGCGCAGGTAAATCTTCTGTGGGCGGAAATGTTCGGCGTGGGCATCGTGGATCCGCCGCTCGATTTCGACTTGGCGCGTCTGGACCCGACGTCGCCGCCGCCGTCGCCATGGGCGCTGCAGCCTTCGCATCCCGAGCTGCTCGAAGCCCTGGCGCAGTATTTCCGCGATAACAAGTACAGCATTCGCTCCGTGCTGAAGCTGGTTGCGAAATCGAATGCCTATCAGCTTTCCTCGCAGTTCCCCGGCGAATGGAAGGGATCCTACGCGCCGTACTTCGCGCGCAAGTTCGTGCGCCGGATGAAAGCCGAAGAGATCCACGATTCGCTGGTGAACGCAACCGGCATCGTAACGCCTGTGCCGATTCCGGGCCTGGACATCCGCAAGAATTTCGCCATGGAGTTGTACGACCCCGAAGATGCCCAGCGCTCTCGCGACCCTGCCGTGGCCGACATGCATTTCTTCCTGGAATCGTTCGGGCAGACGAATCGCGAATATTCCGAGCGCACCAATGACGGCGCCATCACGCAGGCCGTTCTGCTGATGAACAGCCCCTTTGTTCTGCGCCAGATCAAAGCATCGCCGAACAGCTTCCTGGGAGAACTGCTCAAACAGCCCGCCGCGGATGAGGACCGTATCACCCGCCTGTTCCAGCGCTTCCTGGTCCGCCAACCCACGCAGCGCGAGATCTCGCTTTCCAAAGACGTAGTCAAGAGCGGCGTGGGCGCCAAGGGCTGGGAAGACTTGCAGTGGCTGCTGGTCAACAAAGTGGAATTCGTGCACAATTACTGAGCGGTACAGAACACGGGAGAGAAACGCAATGACAAATCCTCTGGATCATTTATTGACGCGCCGCCAGGCCCTCAAAGCAGGAGCCACTTCCCTGAGCGCCTACTGGTTCCTTCCGTTGGGTACGCCCGCCAACGTTTATGCGCAGAGCCCGGCGAAGCCCCGCGGAACCGCGCGCTTCGTGATTTGGGTGATGCTGCAAGGCGGCCAGTCCCATGTGGACGGGTGGGATCTGAAGGAACATAAGTGGACGCCGCAGGATTTCGACATCAAGGAAATCCAACCCGGTATGAAGTGGCCCACCGCCTTATATCCCAAGCTTGCCAAGCAGACCGAGCGGTTCTCCCTGGTGCGTTCCCTACAGGCGTGGGATGCGGTGCACGCGCGGGCGTGTTATTACATTCAGTCCGCGCACACCTTGAATCCTTCATTGCAGCGCGAAATTCCGGCGGTGGGATCGGTGGTGGCTTACGAATACGCGTCGCGCCGCCGCCCCACCGACGTTCTGCCGTCGTACGTGGCCACCAACGTGACCCGCAGCCAGGTGGGGTTGTTGAAATCGGGCTTCCTGCCCGCCACTTATTCCCCGTTCCATGTAGACACCAACGCCGGCCTGGCCGCGCTGGCCGCCGGCGACGAGGACCGCAAGGAAATGATGCGGCGCTGGACCTTGCTGAAGAGCTTCGACGATCGCCTGCGCAATGACCCCACGCTGGCCGCCAAAGCCTATCGGGACTATCACAATTTCTACGAAGGCGCCGTCAGCATGATGGCGGACCCGCGCGCCGCCAAGGCGTTTGAGCTGGACCCCGCCGATCAGGAACGCTACGGCAAGAACGACCTGGGCAACGGCTGCATCATCGCCCGCAACCTGGTGGAGGCGGACGCCGGCACGCAGTTTATCTTCGTGAATCACACCGATTGGGATCACCATAGCCGCATCTATCAGAAGACCACCAACCAATATGGCCGTGGCAGCTATTATGCGTTGTCGGGTGAGCTCGACACCGCGCTTTCTTCGCTGCTCGACGATCTGGCAGCCCGCAAGCGTCCCGATGGCCGGACGCTTCTCGATGAAACGATGGTAGTCTGCATGGGTGAGTTCGGCCGCACTCCTGGCGATATCAATGGCTCGGGTGGGCGCGATCATCATCAGTACGCCTATACCGGATTGTTCGCGGGCGGGGGAGTGAAGGGCGGCCGCATTATCGGCCAGACCGACGACAAGGGATTCAACGTAACCGATTCCGGGCTGGGCGTGAAGCGTAACGTATATATGGAAGACGTTGCGGTTACGCTCTACTCGCTGATGGGCATCGACTGGAAGAAGAACATCAAGGAGACGCCTTCGGGCCGGTCTTTCTATTATGTGGAGCCGTTCGCGGCCAAAGCGATGATCGGGGCGCGGGAGATTACGCCGCTGCTGGTCTAAGATCGCCGCGGACAAAACCGCATGCGTTTCTTAAAGATCGCCGCGTGGACGGCCGTATCGGTGATCGTTCTCGCCGTCGCGGCGTTCGTGTTGCAGGTTCGATCCCACGGATTCAGTGCCCGCGAAAAGCCGGCCGGGTATGAAACGTTTCTGGCGCGGCATTTACGCGGACTCGCGAGTGAGCCGGATGCCGGGAGTCTGAAGAATCCGTTGGAAGCGGCGCCGCTGGCCATTGCGGAAGCGCGCGATCACTTCGCCGATCACTGTGCAACGTGCCACGGCAATCGCGGCGACGGGAAAACGCAAATCAACGCCGGTCTCTATCCGCCCGCGCCCGACATGCGGGAACGCCGCACCCAGGCGCTCTCCGACGGCGAGCTGTTCTACATCATCAAGAACGGTGTCCGCTTCACCGGCATGCCCGGCTGGGGCGGAAGCGACGAAGACAACTGGAAACTGGTATTATTCATCCGTCATCTTCCACGGCTCACTGCCCGGGAATTGGAATTCATGAGCGAAGTGAATCACATGGCGGATGAGCAAGGCCCGTGACCGGGTGTAAGAATAGAAGAAAGGAACACACTATGTTCATTCGTGGATTGCAAGCGTTTCTGTTGACTGCGGTACTTTGCTTGTCCCCGCTCCGTGCGCATGACGCCAAGCTGCACAAGGGCAACGCGACGCCGGGAGAGATCGTCTCCATCGCGGGCAGCACTGTCGTCGTGAAAACAGCCAAGGCCACCCTCAACGTGGTTGTCGATAAGGACACGAAGTTCGAGATGGGCGACCAGGCGGTCGACTTGAGTCACTTCAAGGCGGGCGATAAGGTCACCGTGATCGGCACGAAACTGGCGACCGGCGAACTGGCGGCAAAGGAAGTCGTGATGACAATGGCGCCGGCGAAAACGAAGGCGAAAGCCGCGGCGCACGACGAAGCCCATCACGATCACTAGAGACGCTAGGGGCAGGCCGATGCCCGCGCGTCGTTGGCAACGGCTGGGCGTGTTTTGCGAACCTGCAGTCGGGTTACCAACCTACCGCAGGTTGCGAGCTGACTCCTGGCGCTTACCGGCGGGTTAAGTGGTAGACCGGCAAGTGGCAACGGCGTCACTGACCGGTCACTGACTCAACGGCTGCTCCAGCCCTCCCCCAGTCGTGTTATGTTCACGTAGCGGATTCGGTATTACAATCAAGATGATTTCGTTTGAGGAGACGAAGAGGAGACGAACATGATGCGTACCCTGGCTGCGGTCGCGCTCACCGCCGGCGCCATGATCTTCGGTGGGAGCGCATATGGCCATCACTCCTTCTCCGCGACTTATCTCGAAGACAAAACCCAGAAAATTGAGGGCAAGCTGGTTCAGTTCATGTACGGGAACCCGCACTCGTTCGTCAACGTGGAAGCGCCGGATAACAAGGGCCTCATGCAGCACTGGGCGGTCGAATGGATTGCGGGC
>CAMAUG010000101.1 GCA_945861255.1 Candidatus Sulfopaludibacter sp. SbA3 | reverse complement strand
GGGTGGCGCGCGTCAGTACTGGTGATTGATGACGCGTCCACCGATTCGCTTCCTCAGGATTGGCCAGGAGCCAGCTACGAGGCGCTCGAAGAAATCGCGGTGCTCCATCTGCGCTGCAACCTTGGCCACCAGCGGGCCATTGCCTTGGGGCTCTATCACGCACACGAATTTACGGATGCCGGCACGGTGATCGTCATGGATGCCGATGGAGAAGACCGCGCCGAAGACGTCCCCGCGCTGCTTGAAGAGTTCGAACGCGGCGGCCGCCGTGACGCGGTTTTCGCCGCACGCGCCAAACGCATGGAAGGTTTCGCGTTTCAATTTTCCTACCAGGCGTACAAACTAATGCACTGGTTATTGACGGGTATTGAAGTGCGCGTTGGAAATTTCAGCGTCCTGCCCCGGGAAGCACTCACGCGACTGATGGCGGTTTCCGATTTGTGGAATCATTACGCGGCCGCCGTCTACCGCGCCCGTTTGCCGCGACGGTTGCTCCCGCTGGCACGCGGAAAGCGCCTGGCGGGCGAATCAAAGATGAATTTCGTGAGCCTTCTCATCCACGGGCTGGCGGCAATGTCGGTGTTCAGCGATCGCATCGCCGCACGGCTGCTGGCGGCCTCGGCGGGTTTCGCCATCCTCGGCGTCACGATGATCGGATGGATGGGCATGACGTGGGCTGCTGGAGCCGTGCTCGCTGTGGCGGCGCAGTCGCTCACCTTCGCCGCCTTGTTCGCGCTGACCATCGTTGGCCGCCGCAGCGCCATGAATTTTCTTCCGTTGCGGGACGCTCCTCATTTCATCCTGGGCAGGTCCGTGCGCGCGGTCCGTTCCTCGATAGAACCGTTGGCGCGTGCGTTGGCGCGCGAAGAGATCGTCGCCGGAAGGGTGCGATCATGACTCCGCTCCAAACCGCCGCCTCCCAGACCTTTGAGTACCAAGGGTCTGAGCTGGGCATCTTTGAGAAAGCCGTTCACTGGAAGCGCTACTGGAGCACGAAAATTCGGCCCTATGTATGCGGCGATGTCCTGGAGGTGGGCGCGGGCATCGGCGCAAACACCCGGTTGCTGGCCCGCGAGATGCCCTTCCGGTCATGGACCTGCCTGGAACCGGATGCAACTTTGGCGGCCCATATTCGCATTCCCGCACCCGGAATTCACGCTGTGTGCGGCACCGTCGCGGATTTGCCCCGGGTGGCTTCCTTCGATTCAATCCTGTATGTTGACGTTCTCGAGCACATCGGCGACGATCGCGCGGAAATGGTGCAGGCCGCGGCGCTTCTGAAACCAGGGGGCCACCTGATTGTGCTCTCGCCCGCTCATCAATTCTTGTACACGCCCTTCGATGCGGCCATCGGGCACTTCAGGCGCTATTCGCGCCGCACGCTGGCGGACGCGATTCCCCGTGAGCTCCGGCAGCAAACACTCATGTATATGGATTCGGTCGGAATGCTGGCGTCGCTGGCCAATCGCGTATTGCTGAGCCAGTCCATGCCCACCGAAGGCCAGATCCTTCTATGGGACCGGATGCTGGTGCCGCTGTCCCGCCTGGTTGATCCGCTGTGCGCCGGGCGGCTGGGCAAGAGCGTCCTCGGCGTTTGGCGGCAGGTGAGCTGACGTGGAGCGGACGATCGGCGCGGGAAGGCTCTCCGGCGGCATTTTTCTTGCCGTCTTTACCCTGTTGTTCTGGTTTCAGGGAAACCGCTTCGTTCTTACCAACGATGAGGGGATCCTGCTGGAACCTGCGCGCCAGATCGCTGCCGGAGCGCGGCCCTACGTGGATTTCTTCGGCTACATGAGTCCGGGTAGTTACTGGATTCAGGCGGCGTTTTTCAAACTCTTCGGCGTTTCGTTATGGGTGGGCCGGTTGCCTGTCTTGCTGGGGTTATCTCTGCAATGCGCCTTGTTGTTCTGGCTTACTGAAGTGCTGTCATCGCGCCGGGCGGCGTGGGCCGCATCGGTGGTTTTTCTCGGGTTTCAAGTCTCGGACCCATCATTACTCACCGCGCAGCACCGTTGGGATAGCGCGGCGCTCGCTTTGGCGGGCCTATGCCTGGCGGTTGCCGCGGCGCGTGAACAATGGCGTGGGAGGGCATGGGCCGCCAGTGGCGCCTTGCTGGCTGCCGCGGCGTGGTGCACTCCCTCCATGGCCCTGGTGGGTGTGGTGGAGGTCACGTGGCTGGTCTGCTCGGTGGAGCGCCGTAAATCGTGCCTCCCCGTCCTGGCGGGAGCGGCGGCGGTCACCGCGCTGGCCGCGGGCGGGCTGGCGGCGGCCGGGAGCTGGAATGCGTTTCTGGAACAGATGCTGTGGCTCAGACACAACTACGCGATGGTGAACGTGATGCCGTACGGGTCCGTGATCGGTGGATATGCGGCTCTTTTTCAAGGAACATCCGGCGCGGAAATGGCGCTGCGTGGCCTGCTGGTGTTCTGCCTGGCTCTGCCCGCCATCCTGCCGCCGCTTGGTTGCGCGTTGTGGACCTGGTTGCTGGGAAGGGACGTGACGACTTACGGCGAAAAAGCACCGCTTTTCCTGCTATTGCCCGCCACCGCCGCGATGGCCGCCAGCACGTTTCCACGGGCCGACGTCACCCATTTGACATTCATTGCCGCGCTGCCCTACGCCCTGGTGGCAGCGGCGTTTTCACGGCTCCTTAGCCTGCGAGCGGGAGCCATTCTGGCATTCACCGCAATCCCCTTCGCGATCCTGTTCTCGCTTAACGGTCTGGCCAGTTGGTTTTCCACGCGTCCGATTCACACGCCCGTGGGACGAATGCGGGCCGAGCCTAAGCTGGCAGCAGAGGTGGCGAAGCTGTTGACGGCAGTGCGCCCCGGGGCCCAACTATTTATTCACCCCTACATGCCGGTGAACTATTTCATCACTCAGTCCGAAAATCCCACGCGATTTTCTTTTTTGGCGCCGGGGATGATGACGCGCGCCGAAGAAGTTCAGGCACTCCAGCAATTGCACGCGCGGGCACCGGAATGGGTGCTGTACATGACGCTGACGCGTGAAGAGTTTCTGCGCGTGTTTCCCAACGCGGGCGGCTTGGACAATCGCTTCACCGCAATCGAGCAGTGGCTGGAAAAACACTATGTTGCCGTCGAGGGAGCGGGCGCCGTGAACATCGGCGGCTACCGTCTAATGCGCCGCATAGATGGGCCCGTCCAGGCGCCGGTCTTGGCACAATCCGCAGGGAATTAGTACCAGCATGAGGATATTCGGGATGGACCCCAAAGTCTTGCCAGCGCCGCCGCCTCGCGTGGCCGCGGTTTCTCAAAAAGTTCCCGCGTATCTCCCTTTACTGCTTTCGCTTCCCGCGCTGATTCCGTTGGCATGGTCGTGGTTTGCGGCACGGGCGCAGGGGCTGCTCTTCACCGGATTTGTCCAATATGACGTGCCGTATTACTTGGCCAACGCACGCCAGCATTTTGCGAGCGGTTGGGGATTTACATTCAGTAATCCGTATGCACCTTACGGCAGTCCCGCGATTTACTTTCAGCCGCAGACATTCTTGTTGGCAGTTCTGCAACATGTCGGATTGGGTCCCGCGCTTGCGCTGAATCTTTTTGGATTGGCCGCCATGGCATTCGCGGCCACCGTAGCCGCGCGGCTCTACGAAGAAGTAGTGGGATGGAAAACCACGGCGCACAAGCTAGGGTTCTTATGTTTCTTTTGGGGCGGGGGAGCGTTGGCACTTGCGGGCGTCGCGGTGGGGTTATTCACGGGGATGCCGCTGGCGCCGGCCTCGGTTCAGTTCGACGCGGGCGACGGTTGGTGGATGTTCAACTTTGGACGCAACCTGGTGTACCCCACCGAAGCCTACTATCACGGGGTTTTCCTGCTGACGCTGCTCATGTTGATTCAAAAACGCCTCGGTCGGGCGCTGGCATTGACAGCGTTGCTGGCTGTCAGTCACCCCTTTACGGGTTTGAGTCTGGGACTGATCGTTATGGCCTACAGCCTGCTGGAAGCAATCGTCAATAGGAGCGCCGCCTGGTGGAGGTTGATGGCCGGGGCAACGGCGGTGGTGGCGAGCCATGTGGCTTACTATCTTTTCTTCCTGAGCCGCTTCGCCGATCATCGTGCCCTGCGGGAGCAATGGGAATTGGATTGGCCCTATCTAGCCTGGACCCTGGTACCGGCCCTCTATCTGGTGGGATTCCTCGCATTCCTGCGGTTCAGCCGGTGGGAAGGGATGAAGGCCGCGCTCGCGGATGCACGGATGCGGTTGTTCGTGGTTTGTTTTGTGGTGATCGTCGGGCTGTCGCAACACGATGTGATCTTCAAGCCCGTTCAACCGCTTCATTTCGCGCACGGCTATGACTGGATCGCACTGTTTTTCCTGGCCTCGCCCGTGTTGATCCGGCTGCTGGATCGCTTGCTCGCGATTCCGCGCCCGGTGCTGCGGTTTGCCGCAACCGGGTCGGTGCTGCTGGTGATGATGTCGGACAATCTGCTGTGGTTCGCGTCGTTCCGCGATCCCGGGGTGCAGCGGTACTCCATCACGCTGACGCCGGATCAGAACGACGTGCTGCGATGGCTGCCGCGGAACACCGTGGAGGGTGCCGAAGTGGTGAGCGAAGACGATTGGATCGGATATCTCGTCCCGACCTATACAGCGATGCGTTCCCGCTTTGGGCACACTCACAACACGCCGCACGCGGCCGATCGAAAACGCGAGGTTGAACAAGTATTTCAAGGTGGCGCCGCCATTCAAGCTTCGCGGCGGGTTTTTTACATCCCGCTGCGGAAGACGCGCTGGACCGCTCCTGCCGGAGCCCGGAAGGTGTACGAAAACGGGTCCTATGTAGTCTGGCTGCGGGAGCCGGGCGGTGCAACCATCTCCTCCCGTTGAAACTGTGAAGGCGAACCCTTCGCCCATTGCTCACCACATCACTCCCGACCAAGGTCCGAGTTTGGCGGCTGGATTGCTTGTTTGACCTGTGGAGGAAACACGATGGTCACACTTTCCGGTACCAGCGCTCAGAATATCAGGGCGGTTGTTCCGCTAAGGATCGAGGGAACCTCTTCGGAATCAATCAATTCCTTTGCGCAACAACTGGCGTCGGCGATCGAAGGAGTCTTGGGCCGTTCCCAATCGGGTTCCCGTTTCGAAATCGATTTCAGCCCGTCGCCGCAATTGGGAATGGAGCCGGGGCCAGCGCTGGACTCGACCGCCGGACCGCGCGGTAACCAGCAGGGCCAGACGTTTATCGTTACGGTACGGGAGGCACTGGGCGGCTTCCACCAGCCCGTTCAGCCTTCGAGTGTCAAGCATCCAGGTACGGCAAAATCAGGCACGCCCGGCGATACGGTCGGACCGGCGCTCAAGGCAAGCCCGGTCACGGCTTCCACGCCGGCTGTCAACGCTGGAGCAGTCGGAATACAAGCGCGCGGCGGGAACCTGCCGGCCCCGAGCGCCGCACAGGCGGTTTCCGGTTCGATGGGAATGTTCAGCAATGCGATCGTGATCACCGGAGAACTACCGAGTACACCCATCGAACCACCCAAGCCCAAGCCGCGCACCCCTGACTTCTACGTCGCGCCGCAACCGGAGTTCGTGTGGATTCCTGAAGGCACCGGTATCATGACGCTGGATTCGTTCATGCAACAGCAACTCGAACTAGTGGGGCTGGACGGCGCGATTCGAGCAATGCTCCAAGGCGACCAGGGCTGGGACCTCCCGACTTTGCTCGAAAGCTTCGAGATTCAAGCGAAGCAGCTCGCGGTGGAGATTGGCATCCCGGACCCTAAGCTCTCGCCATCGAACTGGCAGGAGGTCGTAGGGGGGTATCGCGGGAGGTTCCTACAGTGGCTCTCGCAGACGGACGCCGCTTATTTCGATCCGAACTTGTCCGGGCCGATCTATGATCCGGAAACCGGCATGGCACAAACGGTGAGCGGGCCCGTGAAAATCACGGAAACACCAACGTGAGAATTGGGCTCAAACGGTCCGCGTTAACGCACAGCCGCGATTAGCTCAATAGCAGCCGTCGCGTCTGTCGACGGCAGTCCTTCCACAATCAGCGTGGTTCCCGCGACCGGCCGCGAGGCATCGAAGAACTCGGCGCGCATGCCCGAGATTTGCGCGTTCATCTGGCGCGTCAATCCGAACACGCCCGCCCACAGGGTGTCCTTGAGGGTAGCGCCCAACGGTTCGATCGATCGGCCCAGACGCTGAAATGTCAGACGGACATCCGCCTCCTGGTCGCGAAACACCAACTTGGTCGCGGTGAGCACGATCTTCGGCGCGGTGATCGCAACGACGTCCGGAGTGGCCGTCACCGAGCGGCCGAGGGACAGGCGCGCAACGGTTTCGCAGCCGATTTGCCTCTCCACTGCCTGCCGCTGTGTCTGCACATACGTGACGGGGGTTGCGGGAAATGCGGCGCTCACCGCGTTCCGTAAATCGGGCAGATCGTCGAGTGAGCTCAGGAAGCACGTCAGGCGGACCACCTCCATCCCGGCGGAGCGCTTTTGCAGTTCCGTCACCGCACCGGCCGCGTCCGGCGAAGCGCCCGCGGAAATGAAGGCCAAACCGTTGGGATTCACGGGTCTGCGCTCGGAGGAAATCGATTCCATCACCACCTGCGCTCCTACCATTGGAAGTGCGCCCACTTGCACGGTGCTGACGGCTGGAAGCGGCTGCCGGTCTTCCGTGAATTCTTCACCGACGATGGCGGCCACGCGGCGCAAATCGCCGGAGCCCGCGACAAACGCCCGCAACTTCAAGATCGCCGCGCCGTGGTTGTCGCGGCGCAGGGCCCTGATGGCGTCGCGCACCTGTTGCGACATCAGACCTTTGGCCGACAACGGAGAAACGTGAAAGGAAAGCCGCGCGGTTTCCGCCACCACCGCGTCGGGAGGATCGGGAAGCGCCTCCAGAACCTGCGTGCGCGGTTCCACGTCCTTCTTGTTCTTCCGGCGTTGTGCGTCGGCGTCTAACGCACCCAGAAGCAGGAGCGCGGCGCAAAAGAAGTGTCGAATTTTCACGATGCTTTGTCCAAATTTTAACACCTGTGCCGGCCGCGGGTTCCCTGGGTCCCGTGGTGACGCCTTCCGATTCGGCACGCGGCGTGCGACCGAGGCGGATGCGGTCCGCCCCACTGAGAGCGGTTCTGTGAATTCAGGGCCAGAGGGCGCCCCGGTTTGCAGCCCGGCTGGCCGCGCGGACAGATGGCGGGGGCGCCCGCTGTCTTAAGATTGCGCCTCCGTCTGAAGAAGGATCGCGGATCGGCTCAGCGAAGCGGGGTTGCGCGGTGTCCAGCGGCCTCCGTCAACGGCTGTGACGAAGTCCAGCACGCAGCGGTTGAAAAAGTCAGGCTCCTCCAGATTGATGGTGTGGCCGGACTTCGGAATCACCACCAGCCCCGATGCCGGAATGCTGCGTTTCATATAAAGGGCAGGCTCCAGGCACGGTTCATCCTCGTCGCCGGTCATGATCAAAGTGGGCACGGTCATTTGCGTCATTCGCTCGCCCAATTCGTAAATCGATGGCCGCTTCATCTGCACCTGGCGCATGGTCAGGGCATGGCCCTTCGCCGACTGCTTCATGAGCAGGTCCCGGAAAGCCTCCCAGCCTCGCGGGTCTTTATCGCGGAACTGCTGCCGCGTTGGCCCATTCGCATAGGTCGCGGCGACCTCGTTCATGGGCTCACGCTCGAACCGATCGGCGACGGCGGCGCAATCGCGGCGGAATGCGTCACGTTCATCGGGCTTCGATCCATAACCCGCCCCCGCCACCACAATCGACCTGGCGCGTTCCGGATACAGAAGGCCGAAGTGCAGCGCGGCATAGCCGCCCATGGAGAGACCGACGACGTGCGCCTTTTCAATCCTGAGATGGTCCAGAACGCCGCGGATGTCGTCCACCGCCTGTGCCTGGGAATACAGGGAAGGATCCTCTGGCACATCGGAAGGAGGATAGCCCCGGGCATTGAACGCAACGGTGCGGTAGCGGCGGCCGAAGAAAGCAATTTGCGGTTTCCAGCTCGCGGCTTCACCGGCAAATTCATGGACGAAGACCATGGGCACGCCAAGTCCGGCGTCTTCGTAGTACAGACTGATACCGTTTACCAGCGCGTTTGCCATCGTCCTCACCCCGGTAGATCCTTTTTTGCTTACCGGGACACCTGCTACGTTAGCATCATACGTCAGCAATGAGGGAACTAACGTGAACCATCCTCCGGCCCCGATTGAGAACCCGCTCACGCCGAGCCACGTCACGCAACAGCGGCGGCATCGGAACCGGGCAATAGCGGCATCCGCGTTATCAACGAGCATCGAGTGGTACGACTTCCTGCTTTACGGAGTGGCGGCGGCGACCGTGTTTCCGCGTCTGTTTTTCCCTGAATCCGATCCCTTCATTGCCACGCTGCTATCCTTTTCGACGTTTTTTGTCGGCTTCGTTGGGCGGCCGATCGGCGCCGCCATCTTCGGCCATTTCGGTGACCGGCTGGGACGCCGGAAACTGTTCCTCGTCACCGTGATGATGATGGGCCTGTCGACCATGGGAATCGGCCTGGTGCCGTCCTACCAAACGATAGGCGTCTGGGGCGCGGTGCTGCTCACGGTGGGTCGAGTGCTGCATGGCATCAGCCTGGGAGGGGCCTGGAGCGGCTCGGTTCTGATCGCGGGCGAGTGGTCCGACCCCAAGCGCTGCGGTTTCGCGACCAGTTTCGCGCAAGCCGGAGGACCGTTCGGCATGGTGCTGGCCAATGGCGCGCTCGGATTCATGACGCTGGTGACCTCCGAACAACAGTTCTTCGACTGGGGTTGGCGCGTCCCGTTTGTGTCGACCATCGTACTACTGCTGATCAGCCTCTATATCCAGCTCGGGATCGCCGAAACGCCGGTCTTTGAGCACCATAAGGCCACCGGCACCATCGTGCCCGCGCCGGTGTCCGCGGTAGTGAGAAAAAATTGGCGTCAGATTGGGCTGACCACGTTTCTACGCACGGGACAACAAGTTCAGTTCTACATTTTTACGACCTACGTCATCTCCTACGCCACCACGCGGCTGGGGTTCACTCGAGGTACCGTCTTGAATTTCGTCATGATTGAAGCATTGATTTCAGCCATGACGGTGGTGCTGTTCGGGCGCCTTTCCGACACCTTTGGCCGCCGGAGACTGATCGCATTCGGCTGCATCCTGATGATCGGCTTTCCGTTCCTTTATTTTGCGATGCTTGACACCAAGTCCTGGGTGTTGGTGTTCCTCGCCATCGCGATTGCGCTGCCGTTGCAGGACCTGCAATACGGGCCGCAGGCCGCGTTCATCTCCGAGACGTTTCCGGGATCGCTCCGCTACAGTGGATCCGGTCTTGGGTATCAGTTGGCATCCATCACCGCCGGGGGACCGGCGCCCATCCTCGCCGCCATCCTGTTGCGTCAGTTCGGCACGTCGATGGCGATCGCCGTATACATGTCCGCTTGCTCCGTGATCAGCCTGGTCAGTGTGTTGATGCTGCGGGACCACAGCGGAACGCTGGACCACGAATAACCGGCGCGAACGCAGAGTGAGTGGGACGAGTACCCGCGGATGATCGGGCGCGGACGCTGACCGGAGCGGCTCTGCACTGCGCCGTTACGCGGGATCTTTCGTGAAGCGGCGAATGGTCGCGGCCGAGGGTCACTGGCCGTTCATTGCCCGAGGCTATAGAGCCGTTCGTCGAAAGGACTCCCCAACCCCGGTTGGATCTTTTCGCGAAAGCGCTTGCTGTGATCTTGCGCTAGATGCGCATCATATGCCTGCCGGCTCTGCCAGACTTCGACGATGCTGAAATGGTTGGCTCGCGCGACGTCCTGAAGAAATTCGAACCGCACGAAACCAGGGTCCGTGCGGCTGTCTGCCGCGAATTGCCGCAGCGCTTTCACCGTATCTTCGGCGAAGTTCGGATAGACATCCACGTAGGTGACAACGTACAGCGCGCCCGATTTAGCCTCCGCCTTCTGTTGTGCCGAAGCCGGGACGGGAAGGGCGAAGGACGCCAACCAGCCGAACAACACGGCACAAGAACTCAGAAGAATCGTTTTCAACGGTCTAGGCAGCATATGCGAACCCCCTGGAATAGAATCGTGGCGCAGAAATCATCATACGCTCATTTTAGGAGCGCAGAGGATGCCGCGTCGCCACCCTGCCCTGGCATAGAGTTGCGTCAGTTCGTAATCCCAGGCTTCCGAGCCGCCATGCGTCAGCATGCGGTGGCGGTCTTACGAGCACGTGCCGGGTGCGCCACCGCATGCTGACGCATGGCGGCTCGGTGAGGGCTTTGTCGCCGTGTTGAAAATCTTACGGACGGATTACGGTTAGTTCGGCACGTCGATGGCAATCGCTGCTCATGTGTCGGCTGGATTAAACTAAATCAAGCGCATGCCGCTCACTCCCGGCGACAAACTCGGTCCGTACGAAATCCTGGCCCCCATCGGCGCGGGAGGTATGGGAGAAGTGTACAAGGCCCGCGACACTCGCCTGGACCGCACCGTCGCGATCAAAGTCTTGCCGGAGCACATCGCCAAGCGCCCGGATCTGCGCGTCCGTTTCGAGCGCGAAGCCCGCGCCGTGGCCTCGCTGAACCATCCGCACATCTGCACCCTGTACGACATCGGCAATCAAGATGGCGCCGGTTACATGGTGATGGAGTACATGGAGGGCGAGACCCTGGCGGCGCGGATTGAGAAAGGCGCGATCCCGCTCGATCAGGCGCTTACGTTTGCCGTGCAAATCGCCGACGCTCTCGACCGCGCGCATCGCGCCGGGGTGACGCACCGGGACGTGAAGCCGCACAACATCATGCTGACGCGGGACGGGGTGAAGGTGCTGGATTTCGGATTGGCGAAATCGGCGCCGAAGTCAGGGCCATCGGAGGAGACGCTGACCGCCGTGCTGACGACGGAAGGCACGGTGATGGGCACGCCGCAGTACATGGCGCCGGAGCAATTCGAGGGTAAGGAGGCCGACGCGCGCAGCGACATCTGGGCCTTCGGCGCGGTGCTGTATGAGATGGTGACGGGCCAGAAGGCATTTCAGGGCAAGAGCTACGCGAGTCTGGTGGGTGCGATCCTCTCGGCCGATCCGCGGCCGATGGCGGTGAAGCCGTTCACACCGGCGTGGCTCGAAAGATTAGTGCGGCGGTGTTTGGCGAAAGACCCCGAGGACCGCTGGCAGACGATGCGCGACATCGTGATCGAGCTGCGGACGCCGCCGCAGGAAGCGGCTGTTGCCGGGCCGTCGAAAGCGGCGCGTTGGCTCGGGATTGCTGCGGGAATTTCAACGCTCGCGGTCATCGTCGCCGGTGTGGGCTGGTACAGCAGCGCCACGCGGCCCGCTGAACTCAAACCGCTGATGCGCCTGCACGTCGAGATCGCGCCCGACACGCCGCTGGCAAGGGTTATTAGGCCCGGTG
>CAMAUG010000100.1 GCA_945861255.1 Candidatus Sulfopaludibacter sp. SbA3 | reverse complement strand
CGGTAGCGGGCGACCCTACGTCGTCGCAATTCAACGAACAGCTTCCCACTTACAACGCTTACTCCATTGACGGCGACGTAACGGCGCCGCTGGTGTATGCGAACTACGGCGCTCCCGAGGATTATGATCGACTCGCGGAGTTGGGGGTTTCCGTGAAAGGCGCCATCGTCATCACGCGCTACGGCGGAACTTTCCGCGGGATCAAGCCGAAGGTGGCGGCCGAGCATGGCGCGGTTGGGTGCCTGATCTATTCCGACCCTCGCGACGACGGCTTTTACCAGGGCGAAGTATTTCCCAAGGGTCCGTTTCGTCCAAGCGACGGAGTGCAGCGCGGCAGCGTGCTGGACATTCCGCTGATGCCGGGCGACCCGCTGACGCCGGGCATCGGCGCGACCAAAGACGCCAAGCGCATCAAGATGAGCGAGGCGACCACGCTGACGAAGAGCCCAACGCTGCCCATATCTTACGGCGATGCGCAGCCGCTGCTGGCGGCGCTGACGGGGCCGGTGGCGCCGGAGCGATGGCGCGGGGCGCTGCCGATTACGTATCGCGTCGGTCCCGGAGCGGCAAAGGTGCACCTGAAAGTTACATCGCAATGGGACATGAAGACGATTTACAACGTCATCGCGCGTATCCCCGGAGCGGTGGACCCCGATGAGTGGATCATCCGCGGCAATCATCACGACGGCTGGGTGAATGGCGCGGCGGACCCCGCGTCCGGCGCTAGCGCGTTGATGGAAGAGGCGCGAGCACTGGGGATTCTGCTGCGGCAAGGATGGAGACCGCGGCGGACGATTGTCTATTGCGTATGGGATGGCGAGGAGGAAGGCTTGCTTGGTTCCACCGAGTGGGCTGAAGAGCACGCCCAGGAACTGCGCGGCAAAGCTGCTGTCTATATCAACTCCGACGGCAACGGGCGGGGGTTCCTGAACGTGGCGGGATCGCACACGCTCGAAAAGTTTATTAACAGCGTGGCGCGCGACGTACAAGATCCGGAAACGGGGCTCACGGTGTGGAAGCGGCTGCAACTGCGACGGCTGGCGGATGTACCCACGGAATCCGGGGCGACGCGTGCAGTCACACCCGCCGACCGGCAGGAACTACGCCAACGTGAGGACCTGAGGATCAGCGCTCTTGGTTCGGGATCGGACTACTCGGTGTTCTTGGATCACTTGGGAGTTGCCTCCGTCAATCTCGCATTCGGAGGCGAGGACCGGGGCGGCGTCTATCATTCCATCTACGACGATTTCACGTGGTACACAAATTTCGCCGATACCGATTTCAGCTACGGCAAGGCACTGGCGGAAGTCGCGGGGCTGGCCGTGCTGCGACTGGCGGGCGCGGAGGTGCTGCCGTACGATTTCATGGATTTCGCCGATACCATCAAGCGTTATGCGGGTGAGATTGAGAAGCTGGCGCAGAATCAGCGCAGTGAGATTACGGAGCGGAACCTGCAGATTCAGGAAGGTGTGTTTGCCGCCAACGCCGATCCCCGGCAGAAGACGGTGCCGCCGGTGGCCGAAGAAGTTCCTCCGGTGCTGGATCTGAAGGCGATGCAAGACGGCCTGGCGGCATTGCAGCGTACCAGCGAGTTGTATGAGAAGGCGTACGAGCGGGCGTTCGGTGCAGGCGGCGGCGCGGCGCTGGCGCGGGCATCGCTGCGGACGCTCAATGCGGATCTGATTTCCGTAGAGCGTTCCTTGACGCATCGCGACGGTCTTCCGGGGCGCCCATGGTTTCAGCACATGATTTATGCGCCGGGCTTCTATACGGGCTACGATTCGAAGACTCTGCCGGGAGTGCGGGAGAGCATTGAGCAGAAACAATGGAAGCAAGCGCAGGCGGAGATCGCGCGCGTCGGCAGGGTGCTGGAGAACGCGGGGGAGCGGATTCAGTCGGCGGCGGGGGAACTGAACCGGGCCGTCCAGTGAAACATTGGTTATCATGAACATTGATGCGGGAAACTGTTTACAGCCCGCCCGTTCCGCTTTCCAAACTGGCCGATATTGAAGGGGCTCTGGGCGAAGCCATCCGCGGCAAGGCGGAAGTGGTGCGTCTGGCGCTGGCCTGTCTGCTTTCGCGCGGGCATCTGCTGATTGAAGACGTGCCGGGAGTGGGCAAGACCACGTTGGCGCAGGCACTGGCGCGCAGCGTGGATTCCACGTTCCACCGCATCCAATTCACTTCCGACATGCTGCCGAGCGACGTGCTGGGCGTCACCATCTACAACGCGCACTCGCAGGAGTTCGAATTCAAGCCGGGACCCGTGTTCGCGCACTTCTTGCTGGCGGATGAGATCAATCGCGCCACGCCGAAAACGCAATCGGCACTGCTGGAGGCGATGAACGAAAGGCAGATCACCATCGATAGCCGCACCTATCCGCTGGCCCAGCCGTTCATGGTGATCGCGACGCAAAATCCGGTGGAGCACCACGGAACCTACCCGCTGCCGGAATCCCAATTGGATCGCTTCCTGATGCGCATTCGCATCGGCTATCCGGATGAAGCGGCGGAGCGTGAGATCTTGCGGCACATCACGGAGCCCGGAGCTGAAGGCCCACGCCCGGTGATCGCCGGCGACGATCTGGTTCAATTGCAGGAAGCGGTCGCGCACATCCCGGTGGACGACGCGCTGCTCGATTACATGCTGGCCGTGGTGAAGCGCACCCGCGAGCATGAGGCACTGGCAATGGGCGTGAGCCCGCGCGGCGCGCAGGCGTTGTTCCGCGCGTCGCAGGCGATGGCCGCGGTGGAAGGCCGGGACTACGTAACGCCGGACGACGTCAAGCGCATGGTGGTGCCGGTGTTCGCGCATCGGGTGGTGCTGGGCGCGCGGGTTGGCGTAGGGCGGCAGGCGGCGGGCGCGGCGGAAAACATCCTGGAAGAAATTCTCACCTCCGTTGAGGTCCCGCTCTAGACAGAGCGCACTCCCAATCAATGAAAACAGCCATTATCGGCCTGCCCATGGTAGGCAAAACCAGTTTATTCACCATTCTGACCGGAGTGCATGAAGCGTCACGCGTCGGCACGCAGGAAGTGCGCGTGGGCGTCACCAAGGTACCCGACGATCGTGTGGATGCCTTGGCGAAGCTTTACGAGCCGCCCAAGATCACGTTCGCGACCGTGGAATACATGGACTTTCCTTCCATTTCCAAGGAGACCTTACGTGAACCCAGCTATCTGGCCAGCCTGCGGGTGGCCGACGCCCTGGCACACGTGCTGCGTGTATTTGCAAGCGATACGGTGCCGCATGAAAAGGGCTCGGTGGATCCGGTTCGCGATTTCGAAGATGTGGAGACGGAACTAATTCTCAGCGATCTGATGGTGGTGGAAAAACGCATGGAACGCGTCGATAAGGATCGCAAGAAGACCAAGAATCCGGAGCTGGATCACGAATTCGCGCTGCTGGAGCGCCTGAAGGCAGAGCTAGAGGCGAATCGCGCGCTGCGCGGCCTGGAATTCAGCGCCGACGACGAAAAGCGCATCCGGGGATTTCAGTTTCTGTCGCAGAAGCCGATGCTGCTGGTGCTGAACGTGGACGAGAGTGACGCCCCGCGCATGCATGAAGTGGAGCAACAGTATCGCGCGGGCGCGTTCGCCAATAAACCCGGCACGGCGGTGACGGCGATTTGCGGGAAGATCGAGGCGGAACTGGCGGAGCTTTCCGCGGAGGAGGCTGCGGAGTACATGGCCAGCTACGGCCTGAAGGGTTCCGGACTACAGCGCATGATCTCGGCGACGTATGCGCTGCTGGGTTTGATGTCTTTCCTGACGGCCGGCGAGACTGAAGTGCGCGCGTGGACCATCCCGATGAACAGCAAAGCCGTGCATGCGGCCGGCGCCATTCACAGTGACTTCGAAAAGAAGTTCATCCGCGCCGAGGTGGTGAACTGGAAAGCGCTGATCGAGCACGACGGATACCCGGGCGTGCGCGACAAGGGTTTGCTACGGCTGGAGGGCAAGGAATACATCGTGAAGGATGGCGATGTGCTGGTGATCCGGCATTCGTAGGTGTTACGCCACGTGTGGTAACGCGCCGCTCCGGTGCCGAGTTCACCACAATACGCGCGGCCCGTATTGTTGAAAGGCCTCGTCGAGTGTGAGGATCGTCTTGCCATGGACGATTGCCCGCGCGGCGGACTGGCTCGATTGGTACGACCCGCAGGCCACCCATAGAAGAAAGAATCCGGGACATGATTGCGTCGATATTGAGAATGGCAAAATCATTTACGGGGATGAGGAATCGCTCGCCGATGGCCCCTCCGACCGGGTGTGGAAGCGTTCGTTCAGGCCCGATGCGCTCGGCCTGGCGGCCTGGTTCGAGCGCTGGTTGGAGACCCAATCCTCCGAGGAGCACTTTCAGGAGCAGATGAAGGCGGGCATGAACGCCGCTCTGACCGCGTCACTGAAGTACTGGCGCGCACGCACGCCGGAAGAACGAGCCGCATTTGGTCTACCGGAAGAGGGATGGGAAGAGGCGTTATTCGGTCATCTTGGAATCGACCTGAGCAAGCTCTGAACGTGATCTCGGAATCGCTGAGGCCAGGCTCGCCGCCAAGCCCACAAGCAGGCAACCCCACGCGAACCAATCGCCGTAGCGGACATACGGTGTGATGGTGTTTTCATAATCGAAAGGCAACAGGGCGGAAGTGCGGGCGAAGGGTAGAAGGGAGTCGCGGATGCGGCCGCGGGGGTCGATGGTGGCCGTAATACCGTCATTGGTGGCGCGCAGGATCCAGCGGCGATTCTCGGCAGCACGCATCCGTACGATGGCCAGGTGCTGCCGGTGGGCGGCGCTATCGCCGAAGTATCCGTCGTTGGAAAGATTCACCAGCACCTGGGCTCCGGCCAAGGTGAAGCGGCGGACGAAGCCGGGGAGCGCGGATTCGTAGCATATAAAAGCGCCGATGGAACGATCGCGCGCCGCGAACGTGACGATGCGGCTGCCAGGAACGAAGTCGCCCACTTCATTTGTGATTCTATTGACGAAACTGAACAATGGCGGGATGAATTCGCCGAAGGGCACCAGGTTCATTTTGTCGTAGCGGCCTACTACGTTGCCGGATGCATCCAGCATCATCGCGGAATTGAGGGGCTGGCCCGCGGGCGTGTACGCCACCACGCCCAGCAGAAAATTCGCCTCCGACGTGCGCGCGATTTGGGCGGCGTATTCGCGAAAGCGGGTGTCGCCTTCGTAGAACGGAGCGGGGACTTCAGGCCACACGATGATGGACACACCGGTGGCGCGCGAGAGCTGAGCCAGTTGCAGTTCGGCCTGACGCAGGGATTCCGCGGTCCAGGTGGCTTCGGTATCGAAATTAGGCTGAACCATCAAGGCCCGCTGCGCGCCTTCCACGCTCCGGAAACCTCGGGGCAGGATCAACAGCACCGACGACAGCAACAGCCACGCCAGTTCCCGCCGACGCCTGCGTAGTGCGACGCACGCCACCGCGCACGCAAGCATCGCGAACAGAAACGACAACCCGAAAACGCCGGTGATGGTCGCCAGACGCATGGGCAAAGGCATGTCGATACCTGCATTGCCCAGGCCGAGCCATGCAAAACCAGTCCATCCGTGGAGGAGTTCGATGCCGGTCCACAACGCCGCCGTCGCGGGCAGGGCGTACCAGCGGTGCATCAGAAACCCGGCAAGCGCGGCGAATACCGCCATGGGCAGGCCCTTGTAAAGCCCGAACAGGAGAAACGATCCCCAGCCGCCCCAGCGGCCCATGCCTCCGTGGACTTCGAGCACGAATTGAATCCACGGGCACATGCCGCACCAGAACACCGCGCCAGCGGCCCAGCCGAGCAGGAACCGGCGCATCCAGGAAGTTTCTTTCGCACAAGCGAAGAGCAGCGGCGTGAGCGCCACCGGCGCGAGCCAACTCCACTGAAGGGGCGGGAAGATGGTGATTTGAAGGACCGCAGACGTCAAAAATAGCGCGGGATGCAGAACGCGCGGCGGCACTAAAATGTCCGGCGAATGGCTGCGTTGCCGGGAAAGCCGGCGTCCTGTAAATCGGCGCGCGTTCGGTTGGCGGTGCTATCCTCCACCGGGCCCACCAGCACGCGGTACGTGCCGGGTTTTTCCTCAATCTCCGCGAGCACGGACTTGAAGCCTTTCTTGCGCAGCACATCGACCAGAACGCCGGCTTCATGCTCGGAGGTGGCGGCCAATTGAAGATAGGACTTCCCGGCTACCGGTTGCACCGTCGCAATGCGCTTGGCCGCCGCGGCGCTATCCGGCTTGGGAGCTTCAGTCCTGGTTTCCCTTGAGGCCGGCGCTGCAGAAGTTGGAGCCGACGTTTCGGCGGGTTGCTGCGCAGCCGTCCCACTGGCTGCGGGTTGGGAAGGTGTTGGAACGGGATCGCGCTCGCCCCGAACCACTGGCGCGGGCAGTGGATCCGCCTGAGCGATGGGAACCGGCTCAGTCGCCTGAGGCGAAGAATTGCGGCCCACGATGTAGCCCATCGTGAAAAACACCACCACCAGAACAGCCACCATGAAAAACACACTCATGACCTGGCGGTTCCCCAGAATCAGTTCGTATTCGCCGTCGTCGTTACTAGGCACGCGCTTGTCCTTTCCCTATGCTAATCCTTCCCTAGACGATATACCGGAGCGAGACAAGAAAACAACTGCAGAGAGCAGTCAGTGGGAACTTCAGACAGGCATCCTCCCGCGGCAACATTCCGCTTGGCCCGGCCTATCGGCGAGGAAACCGGCGCCGCGGCTCGGCAGATTCGCGCGGATGGAACTGTGAAGACACTATTGGGCGGTCAGTTTCAAATCGAAGCTGATATCGGAACTAGTGGCCGCATTCTGGTGGATTTCCACCGCGATTACATTGGCCCCGGCAGTGAGCGTGGAGGGACTAACACTGGTGGAGAACCACGCCGACTCATTCGCGCCGTCCACGGCCGTCGAGGCCAGTGTCTTATAGCCGATCGTGCCCGTGGGCATGTTGGTGCGCCACACCTCGACGCCGTTGATGTAGACCACCGCGCCATCGTCACGAATTAAACTCAGATTGAGCGTGGTGAATTGCGCTGGATTGGCGACGTTGATCGCCTGCCGGAAGTACGTGGTGATGTACTTCTTTCGGGCGTTGGAGCCGAAGGACACCACGGTTTGCTCGTCGCCATCGCCGTAGCCGAGCTGAGCGGCGCCGGCGTTCCAGCCCGAATCGTTGAAGGCGCTCGCGCGCCATGCCGTTGCCTGGTTCGTGCCGTTATCCAAATAGCGCCACGTGGACCCTGCGGAAAGCAGCGTGGTTACGGTTACTCCCGCCGTGGTTGCACTGGCGGTATTGGAGGGCGACGCGGAATTGCCGGCCACGTTGTAAGCGAAGACTCTGTAGTAATACAAGGTGCTGGCGGCAAGGCCGGTATTGGAATACGCGGTTACCCCCGCCGGCACCGTCGCGATCTGGGTGAAATTGGCGCCGTCGGGGGAACGCTCAATCTTGAACCCATCTTCGTTGGTCGAATTATCGGTCCAGGTCAAATTAATTTGTGACGGCGAAATCGGGGTAACGTTCAACGTGCTGGGCGCGGCCGGGAGCGTCACCACAACGCCTTTACTCATGGTCACGGTATCCACAACCGCTCCAGCCTCCGTCAGAAAGCGGGCCACCAGGTCATTGCCGTTCACATCCAGCACCAACGATCCTGCTTCGGTGCGCGAGCTATACATGGCCGGGTAGGGAGCCTGGGCCAGCAGACTTCCCAAGCGTCCCGATGTTCCAGCGACGATATACACCGTGCCTTCGTGGGCGTTGACTCCGGGCTTGGCATACGGTCCGCCGCCGGTATTCACTTTCATGGAGTTGGTAAACGTGGATGAAGTTCCGTAGTGCCCGTCGATCAGGTAGGAACGCTCATAGGAATGGCTATGGCCGGCCAACACCAGATCCACACGGCTGTTCTCCAATATCTGATTGATGTTGGCGCGCATTTCGGCAAGCTCGATTTCCGTGTCGGAATTGTGCGTACCGAACGTGTAGGGCGCGTGGTGCCAGTACGCCACGGTCCAGCGCTTGGTGTTCTGCGCCAGGTCGTCGCGCAGCCAGTTTGCCATCGTTCCAGTGGATGAACGCGAAGACGTCATGGAATCCAGCTCGATAAAATGCACATTGCCGTAATCGAACGAATAGTACTTCTCCGTGCCGGAGGGGGATCCGCCCGCTTCCCCCGCCGTCGGTAGACTGAACATCTGAAAATACGGCAGCGATACGGGCGGGTTGGTGGATTGAGCCGTATCATGATTGCCCAACGCAGGCCATAGCACCACGCTCTTCAGAACGGAAGGATAGATGTTGTAGACATAACTCTGATATTCGGCGTCAGTTCCGTTGCTGTAAGCATTGTCTCCCAACATCAGCCATGCATCGGTGCGAGTGGTTCCGTTGAATGCGGTGTAGGCGTTGCGCACATTGGCCTGCTGGACGTTGCCCGTGCCTGCGTCGCCGATGACCCAGAAGCGGTAGGGGCGGACCGTGCCTGGGACTGGATTGGTATGGAAATATGTGGAGGCGTCGTTGCCCGCCAGTCCGGCAGTGCTGGTACCCACTTGATAATAATATTTCGTGTCGGCCAGTAGACTTGTGAGTTGCACCGCGTGCTCGGTGGTCGAAACGGCGTCCGTCACATTGCCGGTGAGCGAGCCTTGCACCGTGCCGAAGCGCACCTGGCTGTCGGAGGCAATGTTCGTGCGCCACCGCACGATGATGGAATTATGAGTGCCAAGTTGCAAATATGGCCCGCGCGTCACGGACACCGTGTCCGTCCCCACCATGCTGAAGTCGAAGCTGATGTCACTGCTGGTTCCCAGATTCTGATGCATTTCAACCGCGATGGTATTGGTCCCCGCCACCAACGTGGAAGGGTTAATGGTCACGGTCTGCCATGCGGATTCGTCGGCGACGGCCGCAAGCGCCAAGGTGTTGTACGCGATCCCGCCGGTCGGGAGGTTCAAGCGCCACACTTCCGTGCCGTTCACGTATACCACCGCGCCGTCGTCGCGAATCATGTTTAACGTGACGGATGTAAACTGGGCGGGGTTGGTCACGTTGAACGTCTTGCGGAAATACGTGGTGATGTATTTGTTGTTGGTGTCGGGACCAAACGAGAGGACCGTAGCTTCATCGCCATCGCCATAGCCAAGCTGTGCCGGGCCCGCGGCCCACGCCGAATCGTCGAAGCCGGCGTTCCGCCATGCGGTGCCCTGATTGGACCCATTGTCGAGAAATTTCCAGGTGGAGCCGGCCGGGATCAACGTGGTGTCCGCGGCGAACAGGGGAACACAGAGGAAGAGGGCAGCGTAGACGTTCGTGGTCATCATCCGCCATCCTGCCACGGTCTCCGGAGTGGTGTCGATGAGACGAACACCTTACGCCGGTTTAAGGTCAAACGATACCGGAAGCCAATCACGCAAGCTGAACCCGGCGGTATCACGATCTCCGTTTTCCGGCGGCCTGCTATCGCGAGGAAATGCAACTAGCTGCGATTTCAGTGCTGACGTAGACGGATACCGCTACCTGGCGATCGCGGCTCGGAACCGATGCCGCGACCGTCAGCAGCGGTCCAATATCTTAATCCAGCAATGCCTGATAAACCAGCGTGTAGAACTTCTGCTGAATATCGGTGGCGTTCGGCATGAGCTGGATCATCAGCGCCAGAACGGAGCGGCTCTGGACATCCACCTGATAGGTGGTTCCGTAAGCGCCACCCCAACCGAATGCGCCTACCCCCGCCATCCCGCTGGCGCCGTATCGGTCCACGGTTTGAAATCCGTAGCCGAATCCCAGTCCGGTAGTGGAGTGCAGCGTGCCGGATTGATTGGTGGTCATGAGCGCCACGGTTCGCGGGGCCAGAATACGAACACCGTCCAGCGCGCCGCCGTTGCGGATCATCTCTAGAAAGCGCGTGTAGTCGTGAGCGGTGGATGTGAGGCCGGCGCCGCCCGCGAAACTCTTGCGTGGTCCCTCCACATAAGAACCCTGGCCTTTGGACCCTTCCGGAGCGCGAACGAACTTCCCGTTGCTATCGCTGGAATACACGGCGGCGAGCCTGTCGCGTTCGCCCGCCGGAATATAAAAGCGCGTGTCTTTCAGGCCCAACGGCACGGTGATGCGTGTCCGGACGAATTCATCCAAGGACATTCCCGAAGCCTTTTCGACCACGCAACCGAGGATGTCCGTGTTGTAGCCGTAGACGAAAGCCTCTCCCGGTTGCGCGACAAACGGAAGTGAACCGAGCCGCTGCATGGTTTCGCAGATCGGCTCGTCTTTATCGGCAGTGTACCAGCCGTTGCCGGCGGAGGGACCGAGGCCCTTCGACTGATAGAGTGATGCGACTTGGGCCTCGGTTCCATAGGAAATTCCGGCGGTGTGAGTCAGCAGATCCCGAATGGTAATGGGACGCCGCGCCGGAACGATATTCATGCCGGAATCGTTCTTTACGGCGACCGTGGTCTTCTCGAAAGTGGGGATGAAATGGCTGATCCGCTCATTCAGTTCGATCTTGCCTTCTTCGACTAGCGCGAGCACCGCGGCGCTGGTGAGGGCCTTGGTCTGCGAGGCGATGCGAAAGATGGTGGACGGGCTCATGCGGCGGCCGGCTTCCTTATCGGCCCAGCCGACAGCCCGCTCATATACCGGTTTGCCGTCGCGCAGCACCAGCGCAACGGCGCCGGCAATGCGGTTCTCATCCACGTAGCGCTGGAGCAATTGATCGATGCGGGCCGCGCGCGCCGGCTCCAGGGCCGAGGCTCGCGCCGGCGCCGATGGTAGCGCGGACTTAGGTTGCTGCTGAGCCGGCGCGGTGGCGGTCAGCGTCAGAATTGCGAAAAGCGGAAGCAATTTACTCTTCATGGTTTCCCTTCTCAAGGCTACAGTGTTATTCCTTGACTTTACACCCACGGCGGCCAATCCGGGGGTTGCCTGATGCGGGATTTTCATCGGCCGTTGCAGCTTGAATATTTCGGAGAGCACTGCTTCTCCATCTCACTGAGACGGCACAGCACGAACCAGGCCGCGTGGAATGGCGGGCGGAGGCTCACGCGGTGCATGCCGGTGAATCAGCTACCTCTCTCGCGGTCGCAACTCGGTACGAGTGCGAATGCGAAGAGAAGTAGGGCGCATAGCTATTTCCTGTACATGTGTACGAGGTCTCTTTCGTTCTCGCAAACGTGATCGATCAGTTCAGTGTCGGGCATCAGATCGAAGGGCACGGTAACGGTCCAGGGCCGCGCGTAGTTCTTGGGGTCGTCGAACGTGAATTCCACTTTGAGGTGGCCGAAGTCGGTGCGGCGGTAGCGTTCGGTGATGCGCAGGTCCTCGGAGTGCGGGAGCCCTTCTCCGTCGAGGTAGGTCTGGCTGTTGAAGCCGGAGCTCTCCACGACGAGGGTGGCCTTTTCCCAATGCGCGACCGAGTATCCGAACCAGGCGGGGTTGGGGTCGACGGGAAGTTTCCGCCCGTCAGTGAAGATTTGGCGGAAGACGTCAAATTCTTCAAACAACGTCACGATGACGGAAGGAGTCTGAATGATTTTGATGGGGAGCGGAA
>CAMAUG010000099.1 GCA_945861255.1 Candidatus Sulfopaludibacter sp. SbA3 | reverse complement strand
AAGCCTGTTGCGCCCGCCGCCACGGGTTTCCTTTACAGCGATATCAATTTCATTCTGCTGGGAGAAATCGTCCGCAAGCTGAACGGCAAGCCGCTTGAGGAGTACGTGCGCGAGCAAGTGTTCCTGCCGCTCGGCATGAGCGAGACCTACTTCCGGCCGGCACAGTCTTTGCGCCCGCGCATCGCCCCCACGGAAATTGGAGCGGGGGGAGAACCGCATCGCGGCGTAGTGCATGACCCCACCGCGCGTTACATGGGCGGCGTGGCCGGACACGCGGGCGTTTTTTCCACGGCCGGAGATCTGGCGCGTTACGCCGGAATGTTGGTGGGCGCCGGCACGCGGTTGTTTTCCGATGCATCGATCCGGAGATTTGCCGGCCCCAACTCGCCTCCCGATCAGCCGGTACTGCGCGGACTCGGCTGGGATATCGATTCGGCGTACTCTTCGCCTCGCGGCGAACTGTTCGGGCTGGAGTCCTACGGGCACACCGGCTTCACCGGCACGTCGATGTGGATCGATCCGCCTTCGAAGACATTCGTCATCCTGCTGACCAATGCAGTGCACCCCAGGGCGGGGAAGAACATCAACCCTCTGCGTTCGAAGGTCGCCACCATCGTGGCGGCGGCCGTGGGCGTGGCCTCCGCGAACCCCGGCCGTTATGAATTGCTGGAAAGCGCGGGTGCGCGCCGCATGACCGCGCCTAATCACCAGGTGTTGACGGGCCTGGACGTTCTGGTGGCGGGAAAATTCGCCGTCTTGCAAGGGAAGCGAATTGGCCTGATCACCAACCACACCGGCCTCGATCGCAATGGCCGCCGCAACATCGATGTCATGCGCGCAGCCGGCGTTCAACTCACCGCGTTGTATTCCCCCGAGCACGGCCTCACCGGCAAGGAAGACCGTCCCGATGTAGCGGACACGCGCGACGCCGCTTCCGGCCTGCCCGTGTGGAGCCTTTACGCCAACGGACGCTATCGCATGACGCCGGAGATGACGGCCGGAGTGGATGCGCTGGTCTTCGACGTCCAGGACGCCGGCGCGCGCTTCTACACGTATTCCTGCACCATGCTCTATGCGCTCGAAGAAGCCGCCAAAGCGCGCAAGCCGTTCTACGTGCTGGACCGGCCCAATCCCGTGACGGGCGCGCACGTCGAAGGACCTTCGCTCGATGCCGATCTTCACAGCTTCATCGGTTGCTTCGACATGCCCGTGCGTCACGGTCTCACGCTGGGTGAACTCGCCGCGATGGTCAACGCCGAGCGCAAACTGGGGGCGGAGTTGCACGTGATCAAGATGAAGAATTGGGAGCGCGGCGACTGGTTCGATTCCACAGGCTTGTCCTGGGTCGATCCTTCACCGAATCTGCGCAGCTTGAACGCCGCGGCGCTATACCCTGGCCTGGCGTTGCTGGAAGCTTCGCCTAACTATTCGGTGGGGCGAGGAACCGATGCTCCGTTCGAACAAATCGGCGCGGATTGGATTCGTGGCACGGAACTGGCCAGCTATCTGAATACCCGCTACATCCCGGGTGTGCGCGCCTACGCAACACGTTTTCAGCCCGCCTCGGGCCCGTTTGCCGGGAAAGCGATCGACGGCGCTCGATTCGTGATCGTGAATCGCGAACAGTTCAACTCGGTCGGCCTCGGACTGGAACTCGCCGCTGCTTTGGAAAAACTTCACCCCGGCAGAGTCAATTTCGAAGCATGCCGGTTCCTGATCGGCAACCGTAAGGTGATTGACGCCCTCAAACGCGGCCACCCCCTGGGGAATCTGACCGCCGATATGCAGAATCAGCTACGGGCGTTTGAAGAACGCCGTCGTTCACATCTGCTCTACTGAGCTCAATATTCGCGAAATCATAGGAGGTTGCCACAATCATTCCAAATCCTGTAACCTCAGGCAGCGTTCGGACGTTATGTAAGTAATCAATCCCCGTTACGATAGCGGGCGCTCACCCCCTTTTTCACCCCAAAGAGCGCCCGCTTTTTCTTTGCCCGCAGCTTCAGTCCGACAAGCCATCGAAGAGCACTGAAGTTAGGTAGCGTTCACCCGAGTCAGGAAGAATCACGACGATTGTTTTTCCCTTCATTTCCTGCAACTTGGCGATCCTAACCGCACCTACTACCGCAGCTCCTCCAGAGATCCCGGCCAGCACCCCTTCTTCCTTCGCCAGCCGCCGCGCCATTTCTACGGATTCCTCGTCGGTCACCTGTTCCAGGCGGTCCACCATCTTCAGATCCAACGTTCCTGGTATGAATCCCGCCCCGATCCCTTGAATCCCGTGAGGTCCGGGTTCGGCCGGCTTACCGGCCAAGGTTTGCGATATCACCGGACTGCCCGCTGGTTCCACGCCCACCGTGAGGATGGGTTTCTTCTTCTCCAACTTGATGTAGCGAGACACTCCCGTAATGGTCCCACCCGTGCCGATGCCGGCCACGAAAACGTCGATCTTGCCGGCCGTGTCATCCCAGATTTCCGGGCCGGTAGTCTTGAAGTGAATATCAGGGTTGGCGGGGTTCTGGAACTGCTGGAGCAGCACCCACCGGTGGGGGTCGGTCATCACCATCTGCTCGGCGCGGTCAATGGACGCCTGCATGCCCAAGGAGCCGTCGGTAAGAATAATTCTCGCGCCCAAAAGCTTCAGCACCTTGCGCCGCTCCAGCGACATCGTTTCCGGCATCAGCAGCGTCACCGGGTAACCGCGCGCCGCCCCAACGAACGCCAGTGCGATGCCCGTGTTGCCGCTGGTGGGTTCAATGATGGACTTGCCCGGTTTGAGGATGCCCCTCCGTTCCGCATCCCAGATCATGGCCGCGCCGATGCGGCACTTCACCGAATATGCCGGATTGCGCCCCTCGATCTTGGCCACTACCGTCGCCTGAGCGCCATCCGTTACTCGATTCAGCCGGACAAGTGGGGTGCGGCCGATCGCAAAAGAATTATCAGGAAAAATCATCGAATCTCCACGTCGTCAAATCTGCCATGTCGCAACGTAGCGCGATTGCGATTGCTTCCAGCGGCGGGCCAGCTCAGCGAAAGTGGTGTAGTCCACGATCTTGGAAATCGCTTCGTCTACGTCCTTCCACAGATCGGCGAATGGCGCGGGCGCGCCACGCGCGGTCTTCTTGCGATCCTCCACGAAGTTCAACACCTCGCCCACCGTGATTTCACCGGCGGGCTTGGCCAGGCGGTAACCGCCTTCGGCGCCGCGGCGGGATTCGACAAAGCCGCCTTGCTTCAGGCTCGCCAGAATCAATTCCAGAAATTTTTGCGGAATCTTCTGGCGCCGGGCGATGTCGGCAATCTTCACCGGCTCGCCTGGCGGATGGAGCGCAAGGTCGAAGATGGCTTGCAAGGCGTAGTCGCTTTTGACGGAAATGTTCATCCTGGGCGGTCTGGTGTCCTGGTGGAGCTAGGGCGGAGCGTGGCACGCACGCCGCTTATGCGATTGTAGGGGGTGCCGCCGTGGTGTGTAAAGGTGGTGGCATCTCATCACGTCCGTCGTGGAAGCGTTTCGAACTTTCGCCGTTTGCCCGCCACCAGCGGTCTAGGCGCGTTCGCGGCGGATTCCAGCGCTTGCGGTGGCCTGAGGCATCTCGTCGCGAAACATCGGAAAGGGGGCTACGCGAGGAGTGTAGTTGCTGTGTGAACAGCAGCCAGCGCCCGGTCCAACGTGGCTACCGAACCGCCGTGTTTCTGCGCCAAAAGCACAAGGTAAGCATCAGTGACCTGTCTATGTCCGATGATTCCCGTTGTTGGCATCTCGAGATAAGAAACATCGTCCGGCCAGAATTCGTGCCGCGGAAGGGCAGAAATGGATTCGAGCAGGAGTTTCGCGGATTCCGGTGTCGCCTCCACGCCGGCGCGCAGATGGAAACGGAAAAGCGCGCCTTGCGTGATGGGGCATGTTGCAAACCGGTGCCCTTTGAGGAACCACGCCGCCGCGCGCGCGTTCAGACTGTGTTCCGGCGTCGCCAGCGCGATGAGGACATTGCAGTCGAGCAAGTAGATCTTACTCTTCGTCATCCAGAGCCTTGACGTCCTCGGTGGTTACGGGCCGCGCGCAGCGGAAAATCGGGAAACCGTAATCGCTCATTCTTATGGACGCGCCCTTCGCCCCTTTCGACGATTGCAGAATGAGGTCGCCAACCACTCGTCCAAGACTGCGGTTCTGATCCCGGGCGATGGCCTTGGCGATGTAGTAGGCTTCATCTGAAATGTCAAGCGTGGTTCGCACAACAACACAATAGCACAAGCGCACAACACTCTCTCCGGTGGGTTTCGGGCCCTTGGAAGGTCAATTCAGCCTCCCCGCGCCTATCGCCGCACCAGCGCCAGGAACTCGTCGCGCGTCGCTTTGCTCTTCCGGAAGCCGCCGAGCATGGTGGACGTCACCGTGCCGGAATGCTGCTTTTCCACGCCGCGCATCATCATGCAGAAATGCTGCGCTTCGCACAACACACCGACTCCGCGCGGCTGCAATACTTCGGTGATTGCCTGGGCGATTTGCTGCGTCAGCCGCTCCTGCAATTGCAGGCGCCGTGCGAACATGTCCACGATACGCGGCAGTTTGCTCAGGCCAATGACCTTGTTCTTAGGTATATAGGCTACGTGCACCTTGCCGAAAAAAGGAAGCAGGTGGTGCTCGCACAGGCTGAAGAATTCTATGTCCTTGACCACCACCATTTCGTCGAAATCAACCTTGAACAACGCCCCGTTCACTAGTTGTTGCAGATTGGTGTGATAACCGCTGGTCAGGTAGCGCATGGCGGCTTCATAGCGCTCGGGAGTCTTCATCAGCCCTTCGCGCGACGGATCTTCGCCGATCAGCGCAAGCGTCTCTTTCAACCGCGCGGCGATCTGGCCATGGCGCTGCGGCATCGCTTCAACGGCAGCTTTGGGTTTCATTGAGTATCCAGTTCAAAAGTATTTCTCGGCGTTTCGGCGATGCGTACGCGCGCCAGCCGTGCGGGCAGCGTCCACCGCTCTTTCAGCATGGCTTCGACCGCGAACGCCAGATTTTCCGTAGTGGCCACGCGGCCCGCGAGTGCGGGCACATCCACGTTCAGGTTGCGGTGATCCACGCGCGCCAGAATCTGCGTATTCACCAGCGCGTCCAGCGTGTCACGATTCACGATCTGCCCCGATCCATCCGGCACGCCTTCCACGGTCACGTCCAGCACATAGTCATGCCCGTGACCGAACGGATTATTACATTTCCCGTATAGGCGGGCGTTGTCTTGCGGACTGAGCGCGTCCGTATTGAGGCGGTGCGATGCGGCGAAACGATAACGGCGGGTGAGGCGCATACACTAACCTTCTATGCCGCCTCGCCGCGATAGTCGATATAGAGATCGGCCGTTTCAAACAGCCGCACGTTGTGCAGGCGCGCGCTGGGCGATTGGATCCGCGGCGCCAGACGCTTCCAGATTTCCATCGCCAGATTCTCCGTGGTCGGCACCACGTTTCCCGTCGCGACCGTGAACGGCGCGACTTCGCAATTGAGAAAGCGGTGGTCCATGGGGTCCACCACTTCCTGGTTGATGATTTCCTTTAATTGACGCAGGTCGAACACCATTCCGGTAACCGGGTCCGGGTCCCCTTCGATGGTTACTTCCAGAACAAAGTTGTGGCCGTGACCGGCGGGATGAGCGTTGACGCCATACACGGCGCGGTTCTCCTCCGGACTCAACGCCGGGTCGGAGCAAACGTGCGATGCTGAGAATTCGGCTTTCCTGGTGAGTAGCATGATCTTTCTGTTCAGATGCCCTCGGGCGCTGTCAGGATGCACAAAGCTCGCGGGAGTCATCGAGCGCTGTTCAACCGGACCCTAGTAAAATAATAGCGTGAACCGTGGAAATCAAATACTGCTGGCGCTGATCGTCGTGCTGACGGGCACGCTGGTGTGGGTGGTGACGGGCACGCTCGAGCCGAATATCACCAACGCCGGCGATACCGCCCCTTCGTTCCGGATCACGGCCGAGGGCGGCAGGACATACACTAACAAGGACTTCGGCGGCAAGGTGCTGGTGCTGAATTTCTGGGCGTCGTGGTGCCCGCCGTGCGTGGAGGAGGCTCCTTCGCTCGAAGCCTTCCAGCGCACCATGAAGGATCAAGGAGTGGTCGTGCTCGGCGTCAGCATCGATACTAATGAGAAACTCTACCGCCAATTCGTCCGGCGCTTCGGCGTCACCTTTCCGACCGCGCGGGATCCCGAAGCCGGCATCAGCTACCGCTACGGTACGTTTCAGATCCCCGAGACCTACATTATCGATAGCCAGGGTAAGGTTCGCGAGAAGATCATCAGCAGCACGAATTGGATGGACCCGAAGTTCTTGGAACGGGTGAAGTCGTACCAGTAGGCGGCGCGCCGGATTCCCGACACATGAACCCCGCACTCATTTCGCGCGTGGAAGCGATCCTGGGACCGCGTGGATACCTGTCTAAGTCGGAAGACCTTGCGCTTTATCAATACGACGGCGGCATTGACGCGGCGCTTCCGGAGCTGGTCGCGTTTCCGGTATCCACAGAACAAGTGGTAGAGCTAGTGCGGCTGGCCGCTACGTTTGACGTACCCATCGTCGGGCGCGGCGCCGGTACGGGCTTGAGCGGTGGCGCCATCGCGCGCGCGGGCGGCATCATTGTTTCCTTCGCCCGAATGAACCGCATTCTCGAAATCGATCTCGAAAACGAATGCGCCGTGGTCCAGCCGGGTGTCGTGAATCTGGATATCTCGCTTGCCGTGGATGCGGACGGCTATTTCTACGCGCCCGATCCCTCCAGCCAGCGCGCTTGCACCATCGGCGGCAACGTCAGTGAGAACGCCGGCGGTCCTCACACACTGGCCTACGGCGTGACCACGAACCACGTACTGGGGCTGGAGTGCGTGCTGCCGGATGGCTCCGTGTTTGAAACCGGCGGCAAGTTTTTTGAAACAGCGCAGGGCTACGATCTCACAGGGCTGCTGGTGGGATCGGAGGGCACCATGGTGTTGGTCACCAAGGTCATCGTGCGCTTGATGCGCAAGCCGGAATTGGTGAAGACGATCCTCGCCATCTACGACCGCCCGGAGGACGCCGGCGATACAGTGGCCGAGATTACCGCGCGCGCCATCACGCCCGTTGCCGTGGAGATGTTGGATGGCGTGCTGCTGCGTATGGTGGAAGAAGCGTATCACGCTGGCTACCCGATGGACGCGGCCGGCGTGCTGCTCATTGAATTGGAGGGAATTCGCGAAGCCGTGGAGGAGCAAGTGGAGCAGATCCGCGAAGCGTGCCTGCATTGCCGTGCCCGGGAGGTTCGCGTGGCGCGGGACCAGCAAGAGCGTGAACTCCTGTGGAAGGGCCGCAAGAACGCCTTCGGAGCCGTGGGGCGCTACGCACCTTCGTCGCTCGTGCAGGATGGCGTAGTGCCGCGCACGAAGGTGGCGCCCACGTTGCGATTCATATTGGATGTTGCGAAGCGCTACGATCTGACCATCAGCAATATTTTTCACGCGGGCGACGGCAATCTGCACCCGCTCATCCTGTTCGATCCCCGCAAGCCCGGCGAAACGGAGAAGGTCAAGCGCGCCGGAGATGAAATCCTGGAATATTGTATCCAGGTGGGCGGCTCCATTACCGGAGAGCACGGAGTCGGCATGGAAAAGAATGAAATGATGGCGCACCTGTATTCGCGCGAATCGCTGGACGCCATCGCGGGCTTCAAGAAATTGTTCGATCCCAAGTGCCGCCTGAATCCGGGGAAGATGTTGCCGACGGGCCACGGCTGCCTGGAGATCCGCCAGCGGCCCTCTGACTTGCGATACTAGTATTGCGATAGTAAGGGAGAGGCATCGAATGAAGGCGCTTACAATCCTCGTTCCGCTCATCGCCGCGACACTGGCCGCGGACGTGAAACACCCTGGCCAGGCGGGCAACGATAACATCGATCTGACCGCTGCCGTATTCCTCGACGCTACCGCCATCCAGCAGGAACTGGGAGCCAGTCTCGGTCCCGGCTACGTGGTGGCGCGCATCAAGGCGATGCCGAAGACCGGCGAGCTCATGCGCATCGGGCCGGACGATTTCGTGCTCATCTCCCGCAAGAACGGCGATCGTGCCGACGCCCTCTCGCCCGAACTCATCACTTCCCGGAGCGCGTTGACCCTGAAACGCGAAAAGGGTAGCCGCGACTGGGGGCAGCAATGGAATCAACCTGGGTTCACGGGCACGGGTACGCTCAAGCAGGAAAAAGCCGGCCCGGACGATGCACCTTTGTTGGCCGCATTGAAAGCGAAGATTCTTCCCGACAAAGACACGAAGGAAGCCATCGACGGCCTGATTTATTTTTCTTTCGATTCCACCAAATTGAAAACCAAAGACGTGGCGCTGATTTACAAGGGCAAAGGCGGCCACCTGACCATCGAGTTCAAGTAAGTCACACGGCTATCGCTCTTGCGTCGCGCCACAGCCGCTCCAAATCGTAATACGCGCGTGCCTTATCGGAGAACACATTCACGACGAAGTCGCCGTAGTCCATCAGTATCCAATCGGCGTGGGTATAACCCTCTATGCTCAGCGCCCGCTCGCCGGCCGCCTTTAACTGTTTCTCAATCTCGTCGGAAATGGCCTGCACCTGCCGTGGATTTGTCCCGTGGCAAATCACCAGGAAGTCGGTAAAGCCGCCCATCTCGCGCAGATCGAACACGCGCATATCTTGCGCCTGTTTCGCGCCGGCGGCTATAACCGCGGTCTTCCAGGCGGACGGACGCGCCGGTTCGGCCGCCGGTTTCCTCGCCGCTTTCAACGGCCTCTTCGCAACCACGCGTTTCGCTGCTGCTTTTTTCTTTGAAGTAACTGTCCCCTCTTTTTTTGAAGTTGCTGCCCCCGAGGGGAGGGATGTGGAAGGTTGTTTCGCCCGTGCCAGGGTGGTGTGTGCTCCTGCTGGTATCGTACTTGAGAAGTGAGTCCCGCTACAAGCCGGTACCCGTGAAGCTATCTTGAGCGCAGCGGTGCAAGTGCGCCGTCAGCGGAGAAAAGCGCGCAGCCCTCGCCCCGCCTCAGCCGACAGGCAGGGCCGCGGGCCCATCCTACTCCAGTATCCGTTTCGCGATCGTCAGCCGCTGCATGTTGCTGGTGCCTTCATAAATGCGTCCGATCTTGGCGTCGCGGTAGAGTTTTTCAACCGGGTAGTCCTTGGTAAAGCCCACGCCGCCCAGCACCTCAATAGCCCGCGATGCGGTTCGTTCCGCGATTTGCGAGGCGAACAGCTTGGCCATGGCCGCTTCCGTCAAGAACGGCGCCCCGGCGTCCCGCAAACGCGCGGCGTTGTAAACCAGCAAACGCGAGGCCTCAATATCGGTAGCCATTTCGGCCAATTCAAACTGCACGCCTTGAAACTCCGAGATGACCTTGCCGAATTGCGTGCGCTGCTTGGCATACGCAAGAGCGTGTTCAAAAGCGCCCTGCGCCAGCCCCGTCATCTGCGCGCCGATGCCGATGCGGCCTTCGTTCAGCGTCTCAATCGCGATCTTGTACCCCTTACCCGTTTCGCCCAGGACGTTCGAAGCAGGCACGCGGCAGTCGTCCAGGATCACTTCGCAAGTGGATGAAGCGCGAATGCCCAACTTGTCTTCCTTCTTGCCGATGGCCAGACCCGGGGTTTCACGCTCGATCACGAATGCGGTGATGCCTTTGTAGCCGGCCTGCGCGTCGACGGTGGCGAATACGATGAATAGCCCCGCCTCCGCCGCGTTGGTGATCCATAACTTGCGCCCGTTGAGGCGATATTCCGCGCCGTCGCGTACGGCCCGCGTCGTCAGAGCGAATGCGTCTGAGCCCGAGCCCGCCTCTGAGAGCGCGTAGGACCCAACGGTGCTCCGGGCCAACCGTGGCAGCCATCGGCGCCTCTGCTCCTCGGTGCCCCACTGCTGAATGGCCGCGTTGACAAGCGTGTTTTGCACGTCCACGATCGCCGAAGCCGAAGGATCGGACTTCGCCAATTCCTCGATCGCCAGCACGGACTGAAAGAAACTTCCATCTTGTCCCCCGTGAACTTCCGGGATGCCGATGCCCATCAGTCCCAGCGCGAACATCTCATCCAGTAAGTCCTGGCGAAACACGCCTGCTTCGTCCATGGCGCGAGCATGCGGAGCGAGACGTTCCTTTGCGAATTTCGCCACGGACGCCTGGAAGAGCTTTTCTTCGTCGCTGAGCTGGGTGAGCGGAAGTGCGTGCATGTTCTCGATTGTAGAACGTGAGTGCGGGAACAAACTTTGCGCTCCGGGTGTCCATAAGGGCATGTTCGAGCAATCCCTTCTACTGCAACGAGGATTAGGAAAACACGCAGCCGCATTAACCGCGTCGCTCACGCTACAAATTGCGGGGGCCGCCGTACTTCTACTGATTCCACTGATCTATAGCGAGCGATTGCCGTTCGCGCAGGCGTCGTTGCCGATGTTCCTGCCTCCAGTGCTCAAGCCGTTGACGGATGTCGTGCAATGGCAGCCTACAGCCGGCGTGCGGCGCAGAACTGTGCTGCCGTTTCAACCGGTCGTTCGGCCGAGCGACTATCGTGCAGGAAACGTTGCCGCGGCTAGTCTGATTGACGGTCCCGACATCGGTGCGATTTTCACGGACGAACCGTCCGGGTCACCCGTTGGATTGGTATTCGCCCCGCTGCCCGTGCCGGTTCCGCCGCGAGTCGCGTTCGAACCCGCGCCGCCCTCGCCCAGCAAGCCTGTATTGGTCGCAAGCGAGGTTCAGGCGGCGAAGCTGATTCGCAAGATCGTGCCCATTTATCCTTATCCGGCGAAGCTCAGCCATGTTTCCGGAAAAGTGCGGCTGACCGGGACCATCGCGAAGGATGGAACGGTGCGGCAGTTACAGGTTATCGGCGGACACCCTTTGCTGGTTCAAGCGGCACTCGAAGCCGTCCGCCAATGGGTCTATGCACCCACATTGCTGCGAGGCGATGCGGTGGAGGTCATTACCTCCATTGAAGTAAATTTTGTACTGGAGAGGTGACCGGTAGTTCACGTCCGCAGCCGCAACCGGATGTGCTCGGCTTCCGGAGTCTCGTTGGAATACGGAGCGATGTGCTCGAAACCCAGGCGCCGATACATGGCGAGAGCGGCCGCCATGGCGCCCGGGATCGTGTCGGCGATCAGTTCCGTGTAGCCGATCCCGCGCGCCTCGGCCGCCAGAGCGTTTATGAGCGCTTCGCCGATCTTGTGGCCGCGGAACCGCGTACGGACGTACAGGCGCTTCACCTCGCCGCGCGCTTCGTCGAACGGACGCAACGCAACACATCCCGCGGCCTCGCCGTGCACGCTGGCCAGCAACAGACGCCCTTGCGGCGGCGAATATCCGCCGGGCAGGGAAGCCAGCTCTTCGTCGAAGCCCTGGAAACACCGTGTAAAGCCGAATGCCGTCCAATACTCGGCAAAGAGAGAGCGCACCGCCGCGATGGCCTCGCCGGAATACGCGGAACGAATTTCTAGGCGATAACGATCTTCTTCCATTTCTTGCCCACTCTTAACGTATATATCCCCGCAGATGCCGGAAAGATCATTGCGCTATGGCGCGAACCATTGATTTCCACGGCCCCGGACTTGAGCAGCCGCTCGGCTTCGCTGCGTGTGGGAGCCAGACCGGTGCCGAGCAGCATCTGCGGCATCCGGATGTCGCCGGG
>CAMAUG010000098.1 GCA_945861255.1 Candidatus Sulfopaludibacter sp. SbA3 | reverse complement strand
CCCCGGGCAATTTCGCGCGACGCGCCGTTGTGTTCGCGCTTGCTTGCAGGTGAGGGCCGGTAGCTCAGTTGGTAGAGCATCGCACTTTTAATGCGGTGGTCGCGGGTTCGAGTCCCGCCCGGCTCACCATTTCTTTTCTCAAGGTTTCTATTAGTTAGGGGCATAGCCCCGTTTATGTCGCTGGGGTGTCGCTGCCATTCGCTGGGCGAGGTCGCCGGGCAGCGCCGTTTCGACCATTGGCTCGGTGTCGCTCCGCAACATTTCGGCCTGCGCGATCGGATCATTTCCCCACGTCCGCGTGACGTCAGCCTCAAGCTGCTCCTGCCTCGCTTTGACCCAGGGAGAATAGTGACGTTCCGTGACCCGTACCGAAGAATGGCCCAGCAGGACCGAAACCCGCTCGATCGGAACGCCCTGCAGGAGGAGTTCAACGGCGAGCGTGTCGCGGAACCGATGCGGGTGGCCACCCCGCACGCCAGCAATTTCGCACAGTCTTCTGAATGTTCGTCTCCAGTTGCCCGCCAGCGTGTCCTTTGAGCCCGTGCCCGTCCAGAACCAGTAACGCTCGGACTTCCGTGGGCAGGCGTTCAGTGCATCCATCACGAATGGCGGCAGGGGAATGTAAACCGGTACGCCCGTTTTTTGTGTGTAGATAAAAATTCTGTTGCCGGTCAACCGATCCACCGGGCAACTCGCGGCATCACTAATCCGCAACCCGGAATACCTGAGTAACAAGATAAAGGCCCGCAGGCGGCGCGCGTTTTCCTGATCTGGTTGGCCGCGGAAATCGGTAAACTGCGAACAGGCGGAAAGTAGGGCGCTCATTTCCGTTGTGGTGTAAGGCAGCGTTGGCCCGCCGGTTACTTTGGGCCGTTTCAGTTTAAGCGCGAAATTTTCTTTCCACCAGCCGCGGTCCACCAGGAATCGGCCAAACGCCCGTAGTCGCTCCAGCTTCTTCCCACCGGCGATTGAGCCGTCTTTCCACTGGCTACGAAATTCGGTCAGTTCAGGCAAGAGCAGCTGGTTGGTGAACTGAACACCTGTTTCCCGGCAGAACACAGTCAAAGACGGCGAGTGCTTTTCCTCCATCCCCGGCCGACGAAGGTTATCGATCGACACATCCGGCATCGTGTAGCTGGTTACCTTGCCTACCCACGTTTCACGTTCCCAAACAGGAGACGTCGTTGACCGCATCAATACGGCGTAACCTGCCAGGTCCGGTTCCGCGTTCGGAAGCCAGTGCAATACCGCATCATAGTTGGACTTGCCTCTCGTCAGCAGGGGCAGGCGCCCTCCCTTGTTCGGTCCCGATGAATAAATCCAATTCAACACAGGAGGGGCCGGCGCCAGAGCCAGGCCGGCCAGCACCGCCGCGTTCATGCGGGCGACGCGTGTAGTATACGGAACCGAAGTGTTGGCGAGGGTATCGGTCGTGGAGTGCTGATTCTTGTAATTCTCGCTAGCGGTGGTAAGCCGCACGGCGGGAAAGCTTTGATTCAGGAATGGCGTGTGGTCTCCCCCACGAAGAAAGCGATCCTGCCGGAACACCATTTGAACCTGCATCGACGGTACAAAGCGTTCGGCGATCTGCTTCATATAACGTCCGAGTTCCCGGGTGGGAGAGTCTTCGGGACCGGCAGCGAAGAGACGCAGGACATTGGTGGCGGAGTGCCCGTTCCCGGCCACATCGCTGCCGATGATGTCGTTATTCAGCACTGCTTCAATCTGCATTCCGGTCTGCTTCGCCATGTCGGCATAAATTTGGCTTCCGCTGAGTCCGATTTCTTCGGCAGCGAAAGTGACGAATACGATGGTCTTGTCGAACTGAAACTGGCTCATGACGCGCGCCAGTTCCATTACCGCCGCCGTGCCGCTGCCGTCGTCCGTCACGCCTGGGGCAATCGGTTGAGCGGCGGTGGCTTCGAAATCGAGTGGACCAAGATCGTTCTCGGGAGGCATTATCTTGAGCAGCGCCCTGGCTTCGCTCTCATCCATACCCCGCCTCACCGACTCGGCGATGTTTTGTTCTTCGCCCGTGAATGGTTTCCGGATTAGGGCGAGCGAGTCGTAGTGTGCGGTCACCAACACATAACGGTCCTTGTGGATTGTGCCGGGCAGTACGGCGACGATATTAGACAGCTCAACATCGCGAACAATCTGCCCCTGGCGCGCGCCCTTCTTGACAGTGAAGTTCTGATAGCTGACTTCCAGACGAGCACTGTAGCGCTTCAATTCGTCGTGAATCCAGCGCTTCGCCGCGCCGATCCCGTGTATTGGATCGTCCTGCGCCGATAACACGTAACGCGTCCCAAAGCCTTCGAGCTTCTCCAGTATCGCCTTGATGCGTTGTTCCGAGATCAAATCGACGATCTGTTTCACGGTCGGATTGAGTCGCGTTTCAGGTGCGTCCGGGAATGCTGAAAGTGCGAACACCATGGACCCGCAGAGAATCGAAAGTATTCTTCTCATAGCACTAGATTCTACCGTCTTTACCAACCGGATCGTGGTTGCGTCGCTGGCGCATGTGCGGTCCGCGATACCCTGGAAGGGTTGACTAACCTCGACCATTTCTGGCTGCCTTTCACCGCGAACCGCCAGTTCAAATCGGCGCCGCGGCTTCTGGTGTCCGCCAAGGACATGCACTTCATCTCCGACGACGGGCGTCAGATTCTCGATGCCACGTCCGGAATGTGGTGCGTTCACGCAGGCCACGCGCGGGCACCCATCGTGGAAGCGATCCAGAAGCAGGCGGCGAACCTCGATTTCGCACCGACGTTTCAAATGGGGCATCCGATCGCCTTCGAGGCTGCCGCGGAGTTGGCCCGAATCGCACCCGCCGGGCTTGATCGCATATTCTTCACGAACTCCGGGTCTGAGGCCGTCGATACAGCGCTGAAGATCGCGCTGGCCTACCATCACGCAAAGGGAGAGGGCCATCGCCAAACCTTTGTATCGCGCGAGCGCGCTTATCACGGTTCAGGGATGGGCGGGACCGCGGTGGGAGGCATCGGCGCGAACCGGCAGGCGTTCGGGAACCCACTTCTGAAAGTCGTGCATCTTCCGCACACGCACAATCTGGAACACAACGCGTTCTCCAAAGGCCAACCCTCCTGGGGCGCGCACTTGGCCGATGAACTGGAAACCAGCGTCATCGCAATGCACGGCGCGTCAAACATCGCGGCGGTGATCGTCGAACCGGTGGCCGGTTCCACGGGCGTCCTCATTCCACCACGCGGCTACCTGGAACGCCTGCGCCGGATTTGCGACAAGCACGGCTTGCTGCTGATCTTCGACGAGGTGATCACAGGCTTCGGCCGCACCGGCGCGCCTTTCGCCGCCCAGCGCTTCGGAGTTACGCCGGACCTCATCACGTGCGCGAAAGGATTGACGAATGGCGCGGTGCCGATGGGCGCCGTACTGGTGAAGCACTCCATCCACGATGCGCTCATGAACGCATCCGAAAACGGCATCGAGTTCTACCACGGATACACGTACTCCGGCCATCCTCTGGCCGCCGCCGCGGCGAAGGCGACATTGGAGTTGCACCGGGATGAAGCGCTCCCCGAACGGGCGCAGGCCCTGGAAGACGTTTTCGCCGAAGGAGCGCATTCGCTGCGTGGGTTACCGAACGTGATCGACATTCGGACGTTCGGCATGATGGCCGCGATTGAACTGGCGCCGATTCCCGGAAAACCCGGTGCGCGCGCTTTCGACGCTTTTCTGGCGTGTTTTGAGCAAGGCGTTCTCATCCGCACCACCGGCGACATTATTGCGCTGTCTCCACCGTTGATTGCGGAGCAAACGCACCTGGATCAAACGTTCGACGCGCTGCGCCGAACACTCAGGGCGATGTAGCGCCGCCGAGCAGTGCCGCCGCCACCGCCTCCGCGATGGTCTTCCCGTGAAACCGCCCGTTCTCGATAAAGATCTCGTTGGTGTGCATCCCGGCCACCAGCACGCCGGCCAGATACATGCCCTTGCGATCGCTCTCCAACGTCTCGGGATCCGTAAAAGGTTTGCCCGAGGCGTCGTCAAAGTGAATCCCGTGCGAGGCCAGAAAAGTAGTGTCCGGCCGGTAGCCGGTCATCGAAAAAACGAAGTCGTTCTTCAGCCACTTTTCGCCTTCCGGGGTCTTCAGCCTCACCGAATCGGCGCGGATCTCCTCCACGGTTGATTGGAAGTAGGCCGGGATCTCGCCGTTCTTGATCCGATTCTCAATGTTCGGCTTGATCCAATACTTCACATTGTTATGGATGCCTTCACCGCGATGCACCAGCGTGACTCGCGCGCCGCTCCACCATAATTCCAGCGCGGCAATGGCGGCGGAGTTCTTCGCGCCCACCACCAGCACGTCGTGGTTGTAATAAGGGTGGGATTCTTTGTAATAATGAATGACTTTCGGCAGATCTTCACCGGGTACGTTCAGCATGTTCGGAACGTCATAGTAGCCCATCGCCAAAATTACCTTGCGTGATTCGTAGCGTTGCGCGCAGCCGTGGCGGTCGACGGAGTGGGTTGTGAAACTCCCGTCCTCTCCCGTGATCTTCTCCACATGCTGATACTGGCGGATGTCCAGCGTGTAGTGATCGGCCACGCGCCGGTAGTATTTCAAGGCCTCCGCGCGAACCGGTTTTTCGTTGAGAGCCGTCATCGGGATGTCGCCGATTTCCAGCAACTCCGGCGTGGTGAAAAACACCATGTTGGTGGGATAGTTGTAAAGCGAGTTGACCACGCACCCTTTGTCGATGAGCACGGCGTTCAGGCCTCGCCGTTTAAGTTCAATTCCGCATGCCAGCCCCGTAGGACCCGCGCCGACAATGACGGCATCGAACACAGCTATAGCATCTCCTCGACGCTCTCATAAACGCCGGCGAGAGCGTCATCGAGCGCCGCAGGATCCTTCCCACCCGCTTCGGCCATATCGGGGCGCCCGCCACCTTTGCCGCCCACCGCCTGTGCGACGGCACCGGCCAACTTGCCCGCGTGCACCTTTGCTGTGAGATCCTTCGTGACACCGGAAACGATGGCGACGTTCGAATCCTCCGCGGCGGCAAGCACCACGACCGCCGATTTCCATTTGTTGCGCAATGAATCCGCCAGTGTGCGGAGTTGCGCGCGGTCGAGTCCATCCACCCGCGCCGCTAGCACCTTAACACCCTTGATTTCTCGCACCTGCGATTCCAGATCGCCCGCCTGCGCTTGCGCCATCTTGGTCTTCAGTTGCTGCAGTTCATGCTCAAGCGACTTTTCCTTCGCCAGTAGTTTTTCCAACTGTTCCGCGACTTCGTTTTCAGAACTACGCAAGATGCCTGCCACACGCGCCAGCTGCTGCTGGGCGTCTTGAAAGCGCCGCAGCGCTCCTTCACCCGTGATGGCCTCAATGCGCCGGACGCCGGCCGAAATCGAGCCTTCGTACACGATCTTGCAGATGCCAATATCGCCGGTGCGCGTCACATGCGTACCACCGCACAATTCCTTACTGAACGTATCGATGGAGACAACCCGCACCTGCTCGCCATATTTTTCGCCGAACAGCGCCATCGCACCCGTGGAGAGCGCCTGGTCCAGGTCCATGACATCGGTATGCACTTTACGATTTGCCAGAATCTGCTCATTCACCAGGCGTTCCACGTCGGCGAGTTCATCCCGGTCCATGGCCGTGTAATGCGTGAAGTCGAAGCGCAGCCGCGAGGGATCCACCACGCTGCCGGCTTGTTTCACGTGGGTGCCCAGCACCGTCCGCAGCGCGGCGTGCAACAGATGCGTGCCCGTGTGATTCCGCATGGTGGAGTGCCGGGAACCGGCGTCCACCTTCGCAATCACCGCGTCGCCCACGTTCACCGGCGCAACCACTCTTGCTTTGTGAATGGTCTTCCCGGGTGCGCCTGCAATCGCGCTTTCGACAATGGCCACGGTCTCTCCGGTGGTCGCGGACACAAGCACGCCGGTGTCGCCAATCTGGCCTCCCGATTCCGCGTAGAACGGAGTGCGATCCAGCGCGATCTCCCCATCGAGTACCGCTGCCACCGTGGCGGCCGCCTCCAACGTCTCGCGACCCACGAACTCGGTCTGTGGCAGCGCCTGGTATTCGGGCTTGATCTGCCCTTTTTCCGCCCCTTTCCAACTGGCGCGCGCGCGGGTCCGCTGCTTGTCCATTTCAGCGGCAAAACCGTCGCGATCGATGGCCAGGCCGTGCTCGCGAGCCATATCTTCCTGCTCATCCAGCGCCAGTCCGTAAGTGTCATAGAGCTTGAACGCCGCCGCGCCCGGGAGCACGCCGCTCACCGCCGCCTTCGCCTCGTCCTGGAAGAACCGCTCGGCCACCTGGAAAGTGGTTGCGTAGCGTTGCTCCTCATCCTTCACTACGCGCGCCACGCGCGGCACGCTTTCCATCATTTCCGGATACGCGTCGCGCATGTGTTCCGCGACAAAACCCGTAAGTTTGTACATGTAGGGGTCGGACGCGCCGGCCATTCGCGCGTTGCGCATGGCGCGCCGCATAATCTTGCGCAGCACGTAGCCGCGTCCTTCGTTTGAAGGCGTAACGCCATCGTGAATCAGAAACGCCGCTGCGCGCGCGTGATCGGCGTTGATCCGCAGCATCGTGTCCATTCGTGGATCGTCGCCATGAGTCTTGCCCAGCAACTCACCCGCCTTGAGCATTACCGGCTTGATCAAGTCCGTCTCGTAATTGGAGAGGACTCCCTGCATCACGGCCGCAATGCGCTCCAGCCCCATTCCCGTATCGATGGAAGGCCGGGGCAGCGGGGTAAGCCTCCCGGACGCATCCCGGTCAAACTGCATGAACACAAGGTTCCAGATTTCAACGAACCTGCCGCCGCCGTCTTCGGGAAACTGTTCCTGCTCGCGGCCGGGTTCGGCGCCTTCGGGTCCCAAATCGTAGTGGATCTCCGAACACGGCCCACACGGGCCGGTTTCTCCCATCTGCCAGAAATTGTCTTTCTCGTCGAGCCGGAAGATGCGATCTGCCGGCACGCCCGCCACCTTTCGCCACAGCTCTTCCGCTTCATCGTCCTCACGAAATACCGTGACGTAGAGTCTTTCTTTGGGAAGGCCGTATTCCTTGGTGATCAACTCCCAGGCGTACGCAATGGCGTCCTGTTTGAAGTAATCGCCGAAGGAGAAGTTCCCTAACATTTCGAAAAACGTGTGGTGGCGTCGCGTGTAGCCGACGTTATCCAGATCGTTGTGCTTGCCGCCCGCCCGCACGCACTTCTGCGACGTGGCGGCACGCGCATAATCGCGCTTTTCCTGGCCCAGAAACACGTCTTTGAATTGATTCATCCCCGCGTTGGTGAACAGCAGCGTGGGATCGTTGGCGGGAACCAGCGACGAACTTCGCACCACGCGATGCCCTCGGGCGGAAAAATAGTCGAGAAACTTCTGGCGGACTTCGGAACCTGTCATGGATCTCTTTATTTTCCCACGCCCGCGCCCGGGGGTCGATAAGGCGGTGCGAAGCCGATGGCGGCGCCTCATCGCGAAAGAAAACACAATCGGTGAAGCTGACGCCCTGATCCACGTACTTACGCATCCACAGAAGTGCTTCCGATTCAACCTCGCCCTACCAGCCCACGGCTTTCCCCTTGTTCTGCTCGTCCAGCCATTTCTGTAAGGGCGCAAAGTAATCCAGAATGGCGTTGGCGTCCATCTGTTTGCCGCCGGTGGTCTCGCCGAGAGCCTCCTGCCACGGTTTGCTCAGTCCCAGTGCCAGCATCGCATTCAACTTCTTGCCTGCTTCTTTGCTGTCGTAAATGGAGCAGCGATGTAGCGGCGTCGCGGTCCCCTGCGCCGGGCAGCCGGCGACCTGCGCCAGCGCCCGGTGAAACTGGAATTGCAGGATGTGCGCCAGAAAATAGCGTGTGTAAGGAACGTTCGCCGGCACATGGTATTTCGCGCCCGGGTCGAAGTCCATCTCCGTGCGTTCTCCGGCAGGCGCGACGCCCTGGTACTTCAGCCGCAGCTCCCACCATGCTTTGTTGTATTGCTCAGGCGTGATCTCTCCTGAAAACACCTTCCAGCGCCACTGGTCGATCATCAGCCCGAACGGCAAGAACGCCACTTTCTCAAGCGCTCGCTGCATAAGCAGGCCCAGATCTTTGGAAGCGTCGGGTGCCCGGTTGATGAAGCCGAGCTTCACCAGGTATTCCGGCGTCACCGAAAGCGCGATGGTGTCTCCGATGGCCTCATGGAATCCGTCATTGGCGCTATCGCGGAACAATATGGGTTGAGTGTTGTACGCCCGCTGGTAGAAGTTGTGCCCCAACTCGTGGTGGATGGTTACGAAGTCCTCGGCATTGATGTCGATACACATCTTGATCCGCAGATCCTCCACGTTGTCGACGTCCCAGGCGCTTGCATGGCACACCACGTCACGATCCCGCGGTTTGAGAAACAGGCTGCGCTTCCAGAACGAATCCGGCAATTTGGCGAACCCTAGTGAAGTGAAGAACGCTTCGCCGTACCGCACCAATTGCAAAGGCTCGGTCTTGCGGTTCTTCAGGATGGCCGTCAGATCGTAGCCGGGGTCGGCCCCCGCGGGCGCGACGTGCTTGTATACGTTGGCCCAATCCTGAGCCCAAATATTTCCAAGCAAATGCGCAGGAATCGGACCCTTCTCGGGAACCACGCCCGCACCGTACTTCTCGCGGAGCCGGCTTCGCACATAGGCGTGCAGGGAAACATAGAGCGGCCGCACTTGTTCCCACAACCGGTCCAACTCTTTGGAAACATCGTCGGCCGGCATATCGTATTTCGAGCGCCACATCGCGCCGGTGTCCTTGAATCCCAGCTCGCGCGCGCCTTTGTTGGAGAGCTCCACGAACCGTGCGTAGTCCTTGCGCATGGGCGGCGAAATGGAATGCCAGCCCTTCCAGACATCCAGCAACTCCGACGCGTTGGCGCTGTTGGCCATGACGCGCTCGATGGCGCCGACGTCCATGCACGGCTTGGCTTTTGCATCCTCCCCGTCCGGACAATACTTCCCCTTGCCATAAGTGCCTTCAAGTGACGCCGCCAGCCGCGTGACCTCCGCGCTTTCCTTGGGGTCCGAAGGAGCGGGCAGCGTCAATCCCAGCTTCAGCAAATTCATCTTGCGCCGCATGTCCCCAGGTAGTTCCGCGCTGTCGAAGCGCTTGGCCTCCTTGGCCAGGCTCACACCGTAATCGATGGCGCGTTGGTTGGCGAGCGCCGACAAGGACTCGGTGTCGTCCGTGATGAAGTTGGCCTGCACCCATTGCGCGCGGCTCGCTTCCTGAACCAGTTGATCGATCTTTTTTTCAGCGGCGTCGAGAAATGTCTTGGCCTCGTCGGCCGAAGCGGAACGCCCGCAACCGGCAAGCAAGGCGATCAACAGTAAAGCGGCGCCCGCGCGGGCGGCAGCAGCAATAACAGGTGTCAGACGTCCAAGGATCTGCATAGACGCCATCATACCGCCTCGGGGTGCGGGACGGTGTCTCCTCGCGCGAGTACGCGATTCGGTAGGAGATGTGCCGCCTTCAATCCGCCGCAACACTGCCGGCACGTTTCCCGGATAGTTACTTTTCCCTCTTGGGAAGCAACACTTTTGCGGCTGTTGCCAGCGGCAGAAAAAGCGTTCGTGGTTGACTGGCGAAAGGAAGAAACCCATGATGCCGGTAAAACGCGACGGCTTGGGCGCCCTTCGCGTCCACCACGAGTGCGAAAGCCGCCGGAGCCGCACTCAAAGTTCGGAGGGCAGCGTCGGCAAGCAGTGCCGCGCCCAGACCGCGTCCATGAAACCGCCGATCGACCGCCAACCGGCCTATCCGGACCGCGGGGATGCTCGGATAGCGCGGCAGCTTTTTCGTCAGCTCGGCGGGAAGATCTGGTGTTGGAATGCTGCTCGCGGCCAGCGTGTAGAAGGCCGCGACCTGGTCGCCGGCGGTCTCGATAGCCACAAAACAATTCGTGATTTTCCGGCGGATGTCCTGGGTGACCTGGCCTTGGAAGTAGCGGTCGAGGGCCTCCTCGCCGCAAGAGAAAGCCGCCCTGTCGTGCGCTTCAGTCAGCGCTTCAAGACGGAACGGAACGCTCACGCGCCGAACAACTCGCGGTGCCGTCGGCCCACGCGCCTTAAGGCGGCGTTGGGCGCGGGCGAATTGAGAATTGCTTTGGCGAAGAGTTTCTGATCTTCCACCGAAAGCCGGAGCACCCCAGTCTCCGCGATCGTCCGCGATGCCGCTTCCCGCGCCGCGGCTACGACAAAGTCGCTGAGTGTACGCCCCTCGATCTCCGCCGCGCGCTTGAGCAGAGCGTAAATATCGCCGGGCAGGCGGGCTTCAAGACGGGCGACCGTGGGAAGGTTGGCCATGTACCAACCATACGGCAAAATGCCGTGTCAGTCAAGCACCATGACTCCGTCACCATGACTCCGTCAATCCCAATCACCTCTACGCAGGTAGGAATGACTGTCACCCAGGTGACGAAGTAACGGTGACGAAGTAACGGTGACGAAATAAGGCGACGATAGCCGCGAATCAACGCGAATAAGAAAACCCGCAGCCCAACATTTGCGCTCATTCGCGTTCATTCACGGCCACCACTCGTACGCCACAATTCCGCTACGTCTTTCAATGTGGGCGGCGGACCCGCGCCGTACCGGATCACCGCGTTCATTGGGCGCCGCCGGCTACCGCAACTCCAGGGAGCGCACTGCTGCATCGAGCTGATTCAAATCTGGCTTAAACGATGTCGGAGCGGCGGAATCCAAGGCCCGTCTTACACGGTCTTGAAATGCTTCAAACAGACGCGGTCGCTCATCCCATTGCCCCTGATCAATGGGCCGCGCCAACTCCCCGGGAATCGCTACATATTCGACATTGGTATAGACGTGGATAAAGTGACGGCCATCGCGGGTGATGGCTTGCACCATGTACGCCAGAGGGTTTGAAAGTGACCCCGTATCCTGCTGATACTTCGCGATCCAACGCAAACCGCGCCAGTTCTTCCCTTCGATAAACTCCTGGCGTCCCCAAAAATAGATCGCGGCATTTCCGTAGCCAGCGAGCGGAAGCTTTTTCGGCGAGATGGGCCTGGCACCTGGTCCCAGCGCCAACTGGAGATTGTCGAGTTGGTAAACCCACCCATCGCCTCCGTGATCGCGATCAATCTTGCGCAACCCATCCATTGAAATGATGCGAAGCACGAGATTCTCGCTAAGCAGGCCCAAGTGGGCGGGCCAAAAATCGTCGATCGTGCCCTCCACGGGTGGATTGAATGGTTGTAGCGATAACAACTTCCCAGGCGCAACCGCACTCAGGTCGATGGAGACCTTGTCCGGGGAAATACCCGGATCGAGTATTGGATCATGTGCATCCATCAACGTGACCTGCAGCCTGTAGGGATTCTTGAACGGTCGATCGACGACAAACTGGTAGACTCCATTCTTCGGGAGCGTATTCATCCAGAAAGAGCCAGGTGAGTGGTCATCACCTGGACGAGTCGGAAGACGCTCGGATTGCCGGTCCCCTGGGGGAATGACACTCAGTTTGTCGCCGTCGGCCTGGTGCGGCGCATCGCTCATCCAAGTTAGATTGGCCAGCACCACAAGAAGCGACTGACCGGCATTCGCCCTGAACCTGAGCGTGTAAGGGGAGTCAGCTAACTCACGATCAAGCGTTATTGTTATCGTCGCGCCCGCGGGAATCGATGCAAGTGCGC
>CAMAUG010000097.1 GCA_945861255.1 Candidatus Sulfopaludibacter sp. SbA3 | reverse complement strand
AGAAAGCAGGCACGAATCGGTCCACGCGGAGGATTGCGGGCCCGTTAAACCAGACCGCGCCGATTTCGGTCTGCGTGCTGGCACCTTGATAGCGCTCCAGCGGCATCGTCTGGCAGTCTTCCGGAGCGGACTGCGAATTCGCGGCATCCACCGGCTTCCCAGACTGATTGCAGCGGCGCGTTTTACAACAGTCGCCTTTCGAAGCGGGACGCGCGAACAACCGTTCGCAGGAAATGCACCCGCCCCACAAATAGCCCGCGGTGAGCAGCAGCGTGAAAAACGTATGTGTGATGGTGCGCCGCATGGATGGCACTGACTCTAGAATACCTGAATCGGCGGTTTGGCGGTTTTGCGGCCGTGTTCCCGCGCAATCACCCTACTATCTATCGGTCCGCCGCCCGGGTTTCCTCACGGGCTCTTCAGATCTGGGTGAACTTCCTCGGTAGGCGTAGGGCTTTCACTCGAGGGCGCGCCGCACGGATTCCTGGCCAAATGAAGGAAGGAAAAGAAATCGTGGAGACCCCCGCCCAGACACTCGCGCCCGCCGCCGGCTTGCCCTTACGTGCCCGCATTTTCATCGGTTTCACGGTTTTGTGGGGCGTGGCTGCGGCCGGGTTGTCGGTAATGAATTGGGACTCGCCGGACCTTCTGAAGTTCGGCGCGTTCGCGCTGGTGGCCATTTTCGCCGCGGCATTGCAAATCACCGTCCCGGGCGTCACCGGCGCACTGCCCGTGAGTTGTGTATTCGTGCTGCTGGGCCTACGTGAGCTGTCGGCGCCGGAAACGGTGGCGATGGCGGCCGCCGCGGCTATTGCACAGACATTCTGGAGTCAACCCAAGCGCCGGCAGGTGCCGCTGGAGCAGGTCCTTTTCACCGCCGCCACCACCATATTGGGCGCCAGCGCGGCTGCGTGGATTTTCTACCTTCCCTGGATGGACGAGAATGGGGCCGAACCGGCGATCCGGCTGCTGGCGGCCACGTTGGCGTTCTTCGTGGTGCACACCCTGCCGGTGGTTCTGGCGCTGTGCATTGCTGAAGGGGCGCCGCTTTTCGGCACATGGCGCGCCGGGTTCCTTCCATCGCTGCCGTACTACCTAGGCGGCGCGGCCGCGGCGCAACTGGTGAAGTTCGTCGACGACCGGATCGGCTGGCAGGTGGTGTTATTAAGCGGCCCGTTGATGTATCTGATTTTCCGCTCATACCGGCTCTATGCGTCGCGGCTCGAAGACGAACGGGCCCACGTCCAAGCCGTCTCCGCTCTGCACCTGCGCACTATTGAAGCGCTGGCCTTGGCGATTGAGGCCAAGGATCAAACCACGCACGATCACCTGGCGCGGGTGCAGATCTATTGCCGGGAAGTAGGCAAAGACCTAGGCCTGAGTCCGTCCGAAATGGAAGCGCTGCGGGCGGCTTCCATCCTGCATGACATCGGCAAACTCGCCGTCCCCGAGCACATCATTTCCAAACCCGGCCGCCTCACGCCGGAGGAGTTCGAGAAAATGAAGATCCACCCCATCGTGGGCGCGGAGATTCTGGAGCGCGTGCAATTTCCTTATCCGGTGGCGCCCATCGTGCGCGCTCATCACGAAAAATGGGATGGAAGCGGGTACCCCAACGGTTTGCGCGGCGAGCAAATTCCCATCGGCGCGCGCATCCTGGCGGTCGTGGATTGCCTGGACGCTCTCGCGTCAGACCGCCAGTACCGCCGGGCGCTGCCTCTAGCGGAAGCGATGGACATGGTGCGCAAAGAATCCGGGAGGGCCTTCGATCCCCGCGTCGTAGACGTCCTTTCCGCGCGCTGCGTGGAACTTGAACGAATGGCCACCGCGAAGGCGAAATCAACCGCCGATCCGGACAAACTCTCTACCGATGTGAAGGTGGAGCGCGGCGAATCGCCCGCCACCGGGTTTGAGGCGCCGGCAGCCGGCGCCAGTACCATCACTCCGCAGGGATCACTGGATTTCCTTTCCGCCATTTCGGCCGCCCGCCAGGAAGTGCAGGCAATCTTCGAACTTTCAAGCGAACTGGGCAATTCACTCAGCGTGAACGAAACCATGTCCGTCTTCGGCGTGCGCCTCCGCGATATCGTGCCCCACAATTGTTTCGCCATCTGGGTGCGGGATGATAATGTCTTGAAGCCGGAATACGTCGCCGGTGACGATTTCCGGCTTTTCACTTCGCTGGAGATTCCCGTGGGCCAGGGACTCTCCGGATGGGTAGCGGAAAATAGCAAACCGATTTTGAACGGAAATCCTTCCGTGGAATCCGGCTACCTGGATGACCTTACCAAGTTCTCCACGCTGCGCTCCGCCCTGGCGGTTCCCTTGGAAGGCGCCACCGGAGTTGTAGGTGTCCTCGCGCTGTACCACGCCGAACGCGACGCATTTACCAAGGACCACCTGCGGATTCTACTCGCCGTGAATTCCAAAGTAGCAGTGGCTCTCGAAAACGCACAACGCTTTCAGCGGGTTGAGGCCTCAGCCACCACGGACGCGCTTACAGATCTGCCGAATGCACGTTCCTTGTTCCTGCAACTGGATTCTGAACTCGCGCGCTCCCGCCGTGAGGCGCGTCCACTAACGCTGCTCGTGATGGACCTGGACGGCTTCAAGCAGGTAAACGATCGTTACGGCCATCTGGACGGGAACCGTTTGCTAAGAGCGGTTGGAGCCGGGTTGAAGACAGTTTGCCGTGAATACGATTATGTGGCCCGCATGGGCGGCGACGAATTCGTCGTGTTGCTTCCGGGCGCCCAGGCCGGCGACGTCGAGCGTAAGATCGTTCAGCTTAGAGAGATGGTGGCCCAGGTCTGCCGGGAGGTGCTGGCCGGCCACGTTCTGGGTGTCAGCGTGGGCGCGGCCAGCTCTCCCACCGACGGAACTGACGCCGAACAACTGCTTTCGCAAGCCGATCGCCGGATGTATCGCGAAAAACGCAAGGATCTAGCCGCGCCGGTAACTTCTCTAGCCTCCGGTCAGAAGCATTGGAGCCAGATGGCTACCATTCACTGAACGCCTTACTTCACCCAGCGAACAGTTGGCGATGCCGCACCACGGGAAACTGCGGATAAGATCATCTCGCCGATGCCGCAAAAACGAGGGAGCTTCTCTGCGTTCCCCGGTTTAGCGGGCCAGCGGGTTGGGGCGGAGCTGGAATTTAACGATTTTCCCCTTCGTTCCCTTGCCGCCTTCGATGTGCCATACGAAGTGCGTGCCGTAGTTCGCGTACAACGCGCGGCCTTTCCATCCGGCCTTCGGATCGTCTATGCGGCCGTCCAGGCCGCGTGAATAGAAGCCCAGCGGGTAGGGCACGCGCAGCCGAGTCCATTGCTTGGTCAGCGGGTTCAGCACCAGTAGCGAGTCGGAATTCGATCCCGTGGCGATCGGCAGATTTGCACCCATTCCCAGGATATTGTGCTGGTCCACCCAGTTGTAATAGTGGAAGTCGGCGGGAACATCGGTGCCTTTCAACTTCGGACCGGTGGTCTGATACAAGGTCCAGCCTTCGGCGCACTGGCTGCCGTCGGTCTTGCCGGGACCCGCCAGGTCTTTGCACTTGCGGTAATCGAAGCTCGCCAAATGGCTGCTGCCGGCCAGCGCGGTCCACACTACTCCCTTGGTGTCGATGTCCACGCCGCGCGGATCGAACCCGGGATCAGGAACTTTGAACACCTGAGTCTTGCAGGTGGCCGGCGCATTGTCGCCGCGATCCATGCGGACCAAGTAGCCGGGGAACCGCTCGGAAACGCCCCATACCACGCTATCCACGGGGCTCGGTATCACGGCGTACAAACTGAAACTGATCATGGAATCGAGCTTGGGATCGTACGGCGCTTGCGCCCGCCCGCCCGCCGCGCCGCGGGCTCCCGTGGTGTCGCCCTGGTACAGCAGCGAATCGGCAACCGCGCCGGGCGCGTTCCACGGCCGGGTGATCTTGCCGTCGCCGTTTGTGTCCACTACTTGTCCGCACCATCCCACGGCTTTCTGCTCGTCAGCGGTCTGATCGAAGACTTTGGTATCCACCCATCCGATCATGGGACCCAGAAGCTCATTGAAATACACCGTTTCGTTCGCGTCGTTATCGAACTGCAGGTGATGCGTGGAATAGCACGTATCGATCAGCGTCCATTTCTTCGTCTTGGGATCGTAGAAGGACGCCTGTCTTCCGCTCCTCTGCAAGGGATACCAGTCGGCATACTTGTTGGCGGGGTCTTTGCACCACGCCGGGTCGTCGTTGGGACGAATCTTCGACGTGGTCCACACCCGGCCTTTGCTGTCGAGCATGGGGTTGTGCGGATCGGACGGATTGTACGGAGGGTTGCCCCACAGATGTTCGTCGCCCCAATGCAGCGACGGGCGGTTGGGTTTCGGAAAACGCGAAGGCACGTCGGCACGCGGCGCCCGCGTCGGGATGTCCATGGCGGTCGTGGTATTGGTCTTCGGATCCATCACCACCAGTTGGCCGTGCCCGGCGGAGACCGCATAGACGGGTCCGTTGGCGTTCACCGTGGGGCGGTTCTTGTCCGTGGACACCGCGTCGTGCATGAAGGAGTGGTCGTCGCCTACGTCCCACAACGTCGTCACCAGATTGCGCTCCACGCCCTGGGGACGCGGCGGCGTCGGCGGCACTTCGCCCTTCGCGATCCGATCCGTCCAGTCCGCGAATGACTTCAGCGAACGCTTGCCTTGGTTGTTGAGCACGCCATACATGGAGTTGCCGCGCACTCCGGTACCCAGCCGCCATTCCCACGCGTCCACCGAAGTCTTGATCTCCGGCTTCTGCTCGTAGATGTGATCCAGGGTACGCGTGAGTTTGTTGCCGAGCTGGTGGCAGAAATTGCAATCGGACTTGAGCGAATTGATCCAGTGGTTCTGCGAACGCATGCCGGGCCCCACGTTGTTGCCCTCCGGACCGGTGCCCGGGAACTCGCTCTTGGCGGGCGGCTCCATCAAGGACAGCCAATAATCGCCTGGATACACGCGCGCGGCTTCCTGTGGTGTGGTGGCCACGATTGCCTTGAGCGTGATGGGATTCGCGGTGGGCTTCATCTGAATGGGAAGAGAATCCACCAGGCCGAAGCCTCTCACAAAAACGCTGTAATTGGCGGAGGGCAATTCGGGGAGCAGGAAACGGCCGCGATCGTCGGTGACCACGATCTTAATGAAGTGAGTGGGCAGATCCTTCGTCTCGGCGATGACCCACACGCCGGCTTCCGGGCCTTGCGCGCTTTCAACCACGCCGGTGATGATGCCGTGCGGCGCAGCCGGCGCTTGTTGCGCGCCTCCCGGTAAAACGGCGAGCGCGGCCATGAGCGCTAATAGCACCGCGCACAGCACGGCGCCTTCTACCTTTGAACGTGTATTCATCTTCATACAGCACCTCCCCGGACGGTCCCGCCACCGCCCTCTGGGATATATTGGCACGGATCGAAGGACGCGCGCACGGGGACGCCAATTCAGGATACAGAAGGCTGGTGAGTCACCCGTGGCGGAAAGGGAACGGAAATACTTCGCCCCCCGCTCGGAGCGGAGAGATGGCTACCGCGGACGAGGCTTATTTCCCGCTCTTGACCACTTGAATGTCGCGCAAATACCTCGCCAGGTTATCGATGCGCACGCGCCCCAGGTCCATGTCGTTGGTGACCTGGGAAAAGACGGGACCCCATACCGGCATCTCCCGGCTTCCATGCCCCCCGGGCAGCGTTTCTTCGCCCGAGATGACTCGCTGGACGCGCGCCAATTGAAAGATTCCGTGATTGCGGCGGGCGATCTCAGTCAGATCGGGCGGCTTTGTCTTCAGCGATGCAGCCATCGGACCGTTCCCCTTCGCATCCTTGCCGTGGCAGGACGCGCAATACGCCTGGAACAGTTCCGGCCCCTTGATCGATGCGATTAACGGGGAGTGCTCGCCTTGCGCTGCTTTCTTTGCCGGGGCCTGTGCCCAGGTCCCGTTCCCGCAGAGAACGATGCTGACCGCTGCCACGCCAAGGCGCATGTTATTCATTTCCATCTCCTCCCTCTTAGACCCCTGCAAATGCTTGGCCACTGCTTTGCTTTAACCATTGCGAAGGGAAGCAATCACCATGACAGCGACCAACAACTCCCGCACGGACGCCGCACCGGCAGCGACGACAACCCCGCTCAAGGCGCTTAACGAATATGAACTGAAGACTTTGGCGCGTACCGAGGGGCCTTGCATCACCATCCAGGTTCCCGGCTTCCGTCCCGGCGCCCCCGACGATGTACGCTCCACGCTGCTGCGGCAATTAACGCACACCGCCGCCGCCCAGTTGCGCGATTTTGACCGTTCGGAGCGCGGCTCCAAGCTGCTGGCCTCTCTGGAAGGCTTGTCTGGAGACCCGGACGTGCTAGCCGGTGGACCCGGCCTGACATTGTGCATAGCTCCTGGATTTGCCTCTGTGTTTGTGACGCCGGAAGTTCGCGAACACGTGACCGTGGGCAGCCGTTTTCATCTTCTCCCCCTGGTTGCCGTGGGGGTGCTGCCACCGGAGGTCTACGCCCTGGGAGTGAATCAAAACCACATCCGGTTGTGGCGCGTTCGGCTGGGCAGCGCCGAAGAACTGGCGTTGCCGCCCGGAGTTCCCGCCAGTCTGGCGGATGCCGGCGCCTTCGATCAGCCCGATCACGATCTGGAAAACCGGTCTTCGGCTGGACCTTCGGTCGGCGGCATGCGCGTGCGCTTCGGGACTTCCGCCGAACGGGGCGACGCATATCTCCACAAGTTCTTCAAGCTGGTTGCCGACGGCTTGCAGGAAACCATCAAGAACACGCCGGTGATGCTGATCGGCGTACGTGAGGATCTGGCCGAGTACCGGCGCGCCTCCCAACGGGGAAACTTGCTTGCATCGGAGTGGCACGCCGCGCCGGCGTACTGCTCCGCTTCCGATGTTGCAATCCACGCACATGAAGCGGTCGTTGGCCGCTTCCGCGACGAGGGCGAAGCCTTGTTGAAAGCTTTGCCGGAAGCTTCGGCACGTATTCTGGGCGATATCGAAGCAATTACCAGCGCCGCCCGCGATGGACGCGTCCACCGGCTCCTCGCCGCGGAGGATGCCGTACCGGCGGCTCCGGTGAACGCTGCGGTCGTCGAAGCGCTCAGGACCGGTGCGGAAGTGTTGACGCTGCCCGGAGTGTCCTTGCCGACCGGCGGGCCCTTGGGCGCCGTCCTACGCTATTAATAATTGAGTAGCCTGTCCCCTTGATTATTTCCTCTTGACATATTCGCCTTTTATTCGCTACACTCGAAATGTGAAGAAATAGCGAAGATAGGTTCTCCCATGATTCCTGCCCTGCGCATCGGTACCGCCGGTTGGTCCTACCCACACTGGAATGGTGTGGTTTACCCGAAAAACCGAACCGGCGGTTTCCACCCCCTCGATTTTCTTTCAAAGAAGTTCTCTCTGGTTGAGATCAACAGTTCCTTCTACCAACCCCTTAAGCCTGAGTTGGCCTCGGTTTGGGTCCACAAGGTGGAAGCCAACCCGGACTTTCAATTCACCGCGAAGCTGCAGCGGCGCTTCACGCATGAACGCGTGCTGGACCCGTCTGAGATCGACGAATTCAAGCGCGGCCTCTGGCCCCTGCTGCGCGCCCACAAGCTGGGCGCCGTGCTGATGCAGTTTCCGTGGGCGTTCCGGTTCACGCCGGAGAATCAGGAGTTTCTCATCCGTCTGCGGCGTGCCTTCAGCGAATTTCCCTTGGTTGCGGAGATGCGCCACGCCAGTTGGCTGGCGGAAGAAGCGCTGGGCACCTTCCTCGATTACAAGATCGGGTTCTGCAACATCGATCAGCCCGCCTATATCAACGCGATGCCTCCCACCGCCTATCTGACCAGTGGAGTGGGCTACGTGCGTCTACATGGCCGCAGTCCGGACGATGCCCTGGGCGGCCTGGCGCCGGGCGTCGGCGCCCAACACGACTATCTCTATTCGGAAGCGGAGCTCGCCGAATGGAAGAAGCGCATCGAGAACATCGGCCGGCACGCCGAATCCACGTACGTAGTGCTTAATAACGACGCCGCCGGCAAGAGCGTGGTCAACGCGCTGCAACTGGAGGCGCTGTTTTCCGGCCGCGCCGCATCCGCCCCCAAGGAATTGCGCCGGCGCTTCCCTCTGGAACTGGAGCGTTTCCGCGGATTCGAACAACAGTGTTTGTTCTCGGCGGCATAGTGTGGCCGGCGAATCCAAGCCGCATGCCTAAGGAGACGCTTCGTGCCCCGTTCCGCCAGGTCCATTGCAGGGCGCCCGCCGTGCCCCGCACGCGCTGAGAGGCCGCCTGCACGCGCTACAGTAGACGGTATGCGGCTCCCCTTGTACCAAGTCGATGCCTTCACCGGCCATCTATTCAAGGGAAATCCAGCAGCCGTCTGCCCGCTGGATGCGTGGCTGCCCGACGGTCTTCTGCAATCCATCGCGGCGGAAAACAATCTGTCGGAAACGGCGTTCTATGTCCGCACCGGAGATCGTTACCATTTACGCTGGTTCACTCCCGCCGTGGAAGTGGATTTGTGCGGCCACGCCACGCTTGCCAGCGCGCACGTGATCCTGGGTATCCGGCGGGAAATCGATGCGCCGCGCGTCGTTTTCTCCACGCGCAGCGGCGAACTTGCGGTGGAGCGGGACGGCGATCTCTACGCACTGGACTTCCCGGCCCGCCCTCCGGAGCCATGCGAACCGCACCCTCTCTTGCGAGAAGCGCTGGGCGCCCCGCCCCAGGCCATTCTGGCCGCGCGGGATTACCTGTGCGTGTACGGTTCGCAAGAAGAGCTGGCGGCGATTGCGCCGGACATGCAAAAGCTCGCCGCCGTCGACAAGTTTGCCGTGATTGTTACCGCTCCGGGACGCGACTGTGATTTTGTTTCACGCTTCTTCGCCCCGGCGAAAGGAATCCCGGAAGATCCGGTCACCGGCTCGGCGCATTGCACCCTCATTCCGTACTGGGCGGCACGATTAGGAAAAGACAAGTTATTCGCGCGCCAGATCTCCCTGCGCGGCGGCGAATTGTGGTGCGAGAATAGAGGCAAGCGCGTGCGGATTGCGGGTCATGCCGTGACGTATATGGAAGCCGTCATCGGCATTCCGGACGCTGACCTTGGTGAGGAGCGCTAAACCGGATGAACAAACTGTTGCTGCCCTTGCTGTTTTCCACTCTCTCGACCGCCGCCTGGGCGCAATCCGGGGACTTATTTGTAAGCGTCGGGCAATCCCTGCTTTCGAGCAAAGGGATCGGCTCGACCAGCGCCACTGGCAGCACGAACGATTTGGAACTGGACAACGGCTTTCGCTTCGGTTTCCGCTTCGGGTTCAATTCCGAAGGCCGGACGGGTCAGGAATTCGGGTACGCGTACAACCGGTCCCAGTTGAATTTTCAAGGCGCGTCGGTGGGAGGGATGGCCATCCACCAGGGCGGGTATAACTATCTGCTGTACGCCACCAAGGACGGCGCGCGCTTCCGGCCCTTCGCCACCGGCGGAGTGCACTTCAGTAACTTCGTTGCGCCCGGCTCCTCGGCGTCAAGCGGGGGCGGCAGCACCAAATTTGGGTTCAATTACGGGGGCGGCGTAAAGGTCGCCGTCAACAGCAAATGGTCGGTCCGTTTCGATATTCGCCAGTACGCCACGCCGAAGCCGAATCTCGAGAACAGCCTTGGCGTACGGCTATTCTTGAGGGACGGCTGGATGCGCCAACTCGAAGTATCGGGCGGCTTCGGGATTCATTTCTAGATCCGCCTACCCCGCTGGTTCCGCGCCGACTACCAGCACTGGCACGGCCACGTGATGGCGCACGGCGTTGATAGTGTTGCCGAAGATCAGGTCCTTGATGCCGCGATGGCCGTGCGCACCCATCACGATCAGGTCCGGCGCAATCTCGCGGGCCTTGGCGATGATAGCGTCTTTCGGGGACTGCCCGTGCTGGATGGCCAATTCCACCTGCAATCCGGAACTTTCGAGCGACGCCACGATATTCCGGAAATACGCCTCGCCCGAACGGATCTCCGCGGTGGAGGACTGCGCTCCGAACAGGCGGCTGGTGACGCCTTCTTCCACGTGTAACAGGTGCAGCACGGCTCCATGCGAACGCGCCATGGCGGCGGCGTGCGCGATGGCGGCGCGGTCGCGGTTGGAATGATCCAGCGGAACTAGAATACGGCGGTAGACAGGAGAGGGCAGGTCCGCGGCAAGCTCCGCTCCGGTGGGTAAAGTGTCGCGGACGGTGGTCCGCATAGGTCCGAAAGCCACGCGCCCGAGCAGCGCCAGCACGGCGGCAATCAAAGGTCCCACTACCCACATGCGCCAAGCCGCCTCCATCATCCAGGGTCCTACGGTGACCCAAACCAGCCAGAAATTCAACGCCACAATCACCGCCGCGGTACTCCACGCCAGCGCCCGGACCCAGGCGCGGTTGGCGAATTCGCCCATCCAGTGAAGGTTGCTGGTCAGCCGGATCAGCGGGATCACCGCGAACGGCAGTTGCATGCTGAGGATCACTTGGCTCAGAATCAGCAGCGGATACGTCCCGTTCTCACCCACGTAAACGATGGTAAAAACCGCCGGGACAATCGCCACGGTCCGCGTCATCAGGCGCCGCAGCCATGGTTGCATTCTTAGGTCGAGAAAGCCCTCCATCACGATCTGCCCCGCGAACGTTCCCGTCAGCGTGGAGGATTGTCCACTGGCCAGCAGCGCCACCGCGAACAGGACGCTTGCCAGCGTGGTCCCCAGCAACGGCGTCAACATCAGATGCGCCTGCTCGATTTGCGTGACTGCGGTGCCGTTCTTGAAAAACACTGCGGCGGAAATCACCAGGATGGACACGTTGACGATCAGCGCGCCGTTCAGCGCCAGCACGGAATCGAAAAGGTTGAAGCGGCAGGCCTGGCGGCGCTCCGCCACGGTGCGCCCCAGTTGGCGCGTCTGCACCAACGCCGAGTGCAGATACAGATTGTGCGGCATGACGGTGGCGCCCAGAATGCCGATCGCCACGTACAGGCTTTCACCGCTGATGCGCGGGATCAGGCCGGAGGCGATTTCGGAAAGCACCGGCTTGGCCAGGAACAACTCCACCAGAAAGCACCCGGTCACCACCGCGATCAGGGAAAGCACCACGGCTTCGATCAGCCGGATCCCAAACCGCGATAGCCACAGAATCAGGAACACATCGGCGGCGGTGAGCAAGACCCCTGTCAGTAATGGGATGCCGAATAATAACCGCAGCGCGATCGCCGCGCCCAGCACTTCCGCCAGGTCGCAGGCGGCGATGGCGATCTCGCACAGCACCCACAAGGCCATCGACACCGTCCGCGAGTAAGCTCCGCGGCAGGCCTGCGCCAGATCCCGTCCCGCCACGATGCCCAGGCGCGCCGACAGCGTTTGCAGCAAAATCGCCATCAGGTTGGAGAGCACCAGGACCCACAACAGCCGGTAGCCGAAGCGCGCGCCGCCTTCCAGATCCGTGGCCCAATTGCCCGGGTCCATGTAGCCGACGCTGACCAGGTAAGCCGGCCCGGAGAACGCCAGCATCCGCCGCAGCGTGGTGGTTCTCCCGGTGGAGACGCTGGAGTGCACCTCGGGGAGCGAGGCCGGTAGTAGCTGCGGTTTCATTCTTAGTATTAACTATAGTTTACATGCGTGGGGCACCCGCGTGCGGCGTCGGCTCCTTTCCACGTCAGGACCACATGCCGGGTGATAAAATG
>CAMAUG010000096.1 GCA_945861255.1 Candidatus Sulfopaludibacter sp. SbA3 | reverse complement strand
CATGGAGCACTCGAAGCGGTAGCGATCCCAATCGCGACCCGTGCGGACTTCGAACGTGCCCACGATCCAATCCTGGCGCCCGGGGTTATCGTCGGTGGCCGTCCGGCGTATCACGATCGCCTGAGGCCGCAGGCGATTCATGGCCAGGTCGATCACGGCTTCTTCGCAGGAACGCATGGCGTCGTCGAAGCCGGTGCGCGCGCCGAAGCCGCGGTCACGGTCGCGCTCGTGGCCGCGGTCCAGTCCGCCTCCCAAGCCGCCGCCCGCATCGCCCGCGCCTTTCCAGGTCAGGTCGAACGCATAGCTTTCCGAGCCGCCCTTGCTATCCTCAATCCGGATGACGGCCGATCCGGTTCCGGCGGGATTTTCGACCAGCTTCTGTTTGCCGCGGCCGGCGCCGCGTTGAAAGCGGAATCCAACTGGACTGGAGGGCAGCGGCGCGGTGCACTGGAAGCGGCGCTATTGCGGGGGCTGGCCGGCGAGATGGCGCAGCAAGGCGTTGCCGCCATGAATTTCCACCTCCGCGACGTCGTCGACGATCACTTCAATCGTGCACTTCCCTTCCCGCGCCCCGGAATTGCCGGTAATGGCGGCCTGGCGTGGAAACGTTTGCGCGCTGGAACTCATCGTCATCAGCAACAGTCCGCAGACCGGCATCGCAAGTGGGGATCGCACAAATGACCTCATTCGTATTATCCGGAATCCGGCGGCCACGCAATAGAACACAATAGAAGAAGATGGAAACTTCAAGAACAGCCACGCGCGTGTTAGTGGTGGACGACGAAGAAAGCCAGCGCACCGCGCTTGCCAGCATGTTGGCGCTGTGGGGGTATGCGGTGGAAACCGCGGCCGACGGCGTGGAAGCGCTGGAACGGCTGGCAGCCACGCCGATCCACGTGATGGTCACCGACATGATGATGCCGCGCATGGATGGCCGCGAACTGCTGAAGCGCCTGAAGGAGCAGGGCGGCGGCCCTCCGGCGATTGTGCAGACGGCGTTTGGAAACCTGGAGACGGCGGTTGCCGCCATCCACGATCTGGGTGCTTTCTGGTTCCTGGAAAAACCAGTGCAATCCCAGGCGCTGCGCATGCTCATCGAACGCGCGGCGGCGCAGGAAAGGCTGGCCGAGCACGCCGAGCGCCTGGAGCGTCAGCTCCGCTACCACGGCGTGTTGGGCGAAATGACGGGGGCTTCTCCACGCATGCAGGAAGTGTTCGCGCTGATCCAGCAAGTGGCGCCCAGCCGCGCGGCGGTTCTGATCACGGGAGAGAGCGGCACGGGCAAGGAGCTGGCGGCACGCGCCATCCACTCTCTCAGCCCCCGCCGTGCCGCGCCATTTGTCGCCATTAATTGCGCCGCACTGCCCGATACGCTGATTGAAAGTGAACTGTTCGGACATGAAAAAGGCGCCTTTACGGGAGCACTGGAACGCAGGACCGGGTGTTTTGAACTGGCGCAGAACGGCACGGTCTTGTTGGACGAGGTGGGCGACATGCCTTTGGCCACCCAGGCCAAACTGCTGCGCGTATTGGAAGACCAGCGGGTGAGGCGCCTGGGTGGAAAAAATGAAATTCAACTGGATGTGCGCGTGGTTGCCTCCACCAATACTCCGTTGGATGCGGCGATGCGCGCCGGCAAATTCCGCGAGGACTTATTCTACCGCCTGAACGTGTTTCCCATTCCCCTGCCGCCGCTGCGGGACCGCAAGGAGGATATTCCGGCGCTGGTGAGCGCGCTGCTCACCGACATCAACCGCAAGCACGCGACCAAAGTCACCGAGGCCGACGCCGAGGTATTGGCGAGGCTGCGCGGCCATTCCTGGCCGGGAAATGTCCGCGAGCTGCGCAACGTCATCGAGCGGGCCGTGATTCTGGCCGGCGAGGGACCCATCAAGCCGTCCCATTTGCCGGCGGCGCTCGGAGGCGCGGCGTTCGCCATGGGCGCGGCGCCGCACGCGGCAGCGGCTCCGGCCACGGCCACGGCCGCCGATGGACACGAGCTGCGCGTTCCCATGGGCACCACCATTGAGCAAGCCGAGCGCGGCCTGATCGAATTGACCTTGGAATACACGAAGAACAACCGCACGCGCGCCGCGGAAATCCTGGGCATCAGCCAGAAGACGCTGTTCAACAAGCTACGCGAATACGGCGCGCAGGACGCCGGGTAACCCATGTCCCTGCGCTTCCGGCTGGTAGTGCTTACGGTTGTCCTGGTCACGCTGGCGGCGCTGGTGCTCTCCGGCCTGTACCTGAACAGCCTGGTGAACACGCTCTCCGCCAACGCCCTGGAGCGCGGCGAACTTGCCAGCCAGCAGGTGAACACGTTTCTGATCGACCACATCCGTCAACACTCCGGCGATTACAAGGCTCCTACCACGCTCGAGGAAACCAAAGCCATGTGGCGCACCATCGCGCAGACCGACCGCGATGTTTCGACGATGTTGGAAAGGACCATGGCGCTGTCCCCGGCGCTGGTGGAAATCAACGTGGCGGGCGAAGACGGCAGCGTGGTGGCATCGTCCAACCCCGCGCGCAGTGGTGGGCGTTTGCCGGGGCTGAGCGATTTTTCCGCGTGGCAGGCGTTGCCGTTTTACCGCCGCTTGACGGACCTGCTCGCGCGGGCGCGGGATTTTCAGGTGGTGGTTCCGCTGGGAATCGCGGGTCAGGCCCTGCCGGTGTTCACGACACAAGTGGTCACCTCCAGCGTGCTGCTGCGCAGCGCCGTGCTGCCGGAGCTCAAAACACTGGGCGCTATTTCCGGAAGCGCGCTGCTGATTTCCTTGCTGCTGACGGTGTTCGCCACCAGTCGCGTGCTGCGGCCGGTGAGGCGCATTGAACGAACTATCGACCGCATCGCGCAGGGCAATTTCCGTGGAGAAGACACCGGCGCGCGGGAGAGCCGCGGGATGAAAGAATTCGAGGCCGTGGAAAGCAAGCTCAAATTGTTGGGACAGCAATTCAGCGGAGCGCATCGCGAAACGCCGCCCCCGCGGCCGAGTTTGGACGAATTGGTGGATCGCATGGCGTCCCAACTGGACGTCGCGAGCCGCTTGGCAGCCATCAGCCGCCTGACCAGCGGAGTGGCGCATGAGATCAAGAATCCGTTGAACGCCATTTCGCTGCGGCTGGATTTGATGCGCGCACGCCTGGAAGACTCCGGGCAGGACCTGCTGCCGGAGATCGACGTTCTCTCCCGGGAGGTCCGGCGGCTGGACCGCGTGGTGAAAACGTTCCTCGACTTTTCGCGGCCTGTTGACGTGCGTTTCCACGAGCTGGACCTGGCCGCGCTGGTGGCCGAAGTGGTCCATCTGATGAAGCCTCAGGCGCGCGCCGCGGGCATTGAGGTGCACCTGGATGTCCCGGCGCAGCTCGCCCCCATTCAGGGCGACGCCGATCTGCTGAAGCAGGCCGTTTTGAATCTGGTGACGAATGCGCTGGAGGCTATGAAGGACGGCGGCCACCTGCGCGTGGCGTTATATGACGCGCTACCGCAAGCGGGCGCGGGCAACGGCGGCAGGATCGTGCTGGAAATATCCGACACCGGCCCAGGCATTCCAACGGAACTGCGCGACAAGGTATTTCAGCTGTACTTCACCACGAAGGAAAAGGGATCGGGCATCGGCCTGGCCATGGCGTACCGTGCGGTGCAACTGCATAATGGTACTGTCGAGTTTACCAGCGAAAATGGAAAGGGCACCACTTTCCGGCTTCACTTCCCCGCCCTTGCGCACCATGCATAGGTCACACCTAATCTGGATCGTGCTGGCGCTATCGCTGGGAACCCAGGGCTGCTGGTTCCGTAAGAACAAGCCGCGCGTGTTCGTTCCGCCGCCCGTGCAGGTGCGGCCCGTGAGCCTGCCTCCTCAGCCGGAGTTGCCGGAACCACCGGGCTTCGACGTGAAAATCGCAACGCAGCGACCGGAATTTGTGCCGGATTTACCCACGCTGCCGCCGCCGCCCGCGCCGCCCAAGCGTCCGGTGATCGCCGCTCCTAAGGCTCCCCCACCGCCGCAGCTGGAGCCGCTGCCCACGCCGAGACTCGGCCAAATTTTCACCGCGGAGCAGCTGCGAGAGTACAACCGGACGCTCGATGACAGCCTGGAACGCGTGCGGAGGACACTGGCGGTGATCGCGGGAAAAAGCCTGAACGCGGAGCAGACCGAAGCCGCCAACCGCATCCGAACCTTCCTGCGGCAAGCCGAACAAACGCGGGAGCAGGATCTGGTCACCGCCGCCAGCCTGGCGCGTCGCGCCGACGTGCTGGCGCAGGATCTGGCCGCACGGCTCCCGTAGCCGGGAAGCGCCGCGAGGGACACCGCGCCAGCCGGCACAACACCAGCGCTAAAGATTATTCGCACTTCGTACGATATTCCGGACAGCCCACGGCCTCGGCAACCCTTGTATCTCCGGCAGCCGTTGTCAGCCCTCCAGGAGCGCCTGCTCGCTGGATCATCTCGAAGCGCGAAGACGTGACCTGGTTCATCGGGTCGTCATTGGCTGGTTACCTGGCCCTGGCGCTGATCGCAAGCGGGTTTCCCGTCTTTCCCATCCAATTTGTGTGGTTCTTTCTGGTGGACGGTCCGCACGTGCTCTCCACGGTTACACGGACCTACTGCGATCGGGCCGAACGGGCCAGGCTCGGCAATTTCCTGTGGATTCCAATCCCTCTCATGTTGATAGGTCCGGCGATGGCGCTGGTTGGCCAGGCGAAGTGGTTCTTCCTGCTTGCGGTTTGCTGGCAGCAATTTCACGTGGTGAAGCAGCACTTCGGATTCATGATGCTGTACAAAGCGAAGAATCGGGATCGTGACCGCATGGATTTCCTGCTGGATCGCTGGTTCCTGTTGATGTCTTTGTTCGTTCCGCTCGGGTGGTTTGTGCTGCAAACCACGCCCGCGCTGCACGCCCTCCCGCTGAAATGGCTGCCGGGCGTGGCTTTCATACTGTATGGGACACTGGCGGCATTCTGGATGCTGCGGCAAGCGGTGAAGTTGCGCACCGGCGCCGCGATGAATTGGCCCAAACTCTGGCTGCTGGCTGCCGTGGTGCCGTTGCAATGGCTGGCCTGGACCTACGCGTTGCGGTATGGCCCCGATGGAGTTCTGGTAGGTGGAATCATACTCGGATTGTTCCATGGGCTTCAGTACCATCGGCTGATGTGGCTGCACAACTCCAACCGGTACTCGGCATCGGGTGCGTCCGAGCGTCATGGCCTTGCGGTAGTGTTAGCCGCGAACGCCGGCAGGTATCTGGCGGTGGGGATCGGACTTCATTTCCTCACTTATTTTCTTCCGCAGGCTCTGTTTCCGGGCCAGGTGATGCTGCAAACCGCGTTGTGGGGAATTCCGTTCGCGCACTATTGCCTGGATGCGCGCATCTGGCATGTACGGTCTGACAAAGGACTGGCGGCCGCCATAGGGATGGCGTAGCGTCACTTCCATCCGGTTCGATTCGCCGAATTCTAAGGCCGGATGGGTTCCGGCACGGCAGACCCATCAGCGCGCGGATCAGACGCGGCGTAATTCGTCTTCGTCTTCGAATCATGCAGGATCGCTTGCCCTCGGCCCATCTCCTGCGTGTACTCGCGCCGGATACGGATTTCGTGGCCGTGTTCGGAGAGCTGTTGCAGCGTGGCTGCCGGCGTGCGGGATTCAATGGCCACGTCGCAGCCGCTGGCACTGTACTTAGTGAAACGCGGTGCTTCGAGAGCGGCCTGGATATTCATGCCGTAGTCCACGAGATTCGAAACAAACTGCGCGTGCGCCAGAGGCTGATTCGCCCCACCCATGATGCCAAAGCCGACGTGCAAATCGCCGCGCTCCATGAACGCCGGAATGATGGTGCTAAACGGACGCTTGCCTCCGGCCAGCACGTTGGGATGCGTACTCTCCAGCGTGAACAGCGCGCCGCGGTTGTGCAGCAGAAAACCCATGCCATCCACGGTGACGCCGGAACCGAAATTCGCGTACAAGCTCTGAATCCAACTTGCGATATTGCCGTCCTTATCGACGACCGTCAGGTACGTGGTGTCGTTGGTCACCGGCTGTCCCGGCGGCACGTTGCAGTTGGCCTTGCCGGGATTGATGAGCGTCGCGCGCTTGCGGGCATAGTCTTTGGAAAGCATCTGCTCCACCGGCGAATCATATGTATGCGGATCGGCGACATAGCGGCGCACGTCGGCATAGGCCAGCTTCATCGCCTCAATCCGTTTGTGCATTTCGGAAGCGCTGAAAGCTCCCAACGGCGTGGCGGGCGCGGTCTCCATGATATTCAACATTTCGAGCGCGGCCAGCCCTTGTCCATTCGGAGGCAGCTCATACACGCGCCAGCCGCGATAATCGGTGGAAATCGGCGTCACCCATTCGGACGCATACGACGCCAGATCCTGCGCCGTCATCGTGCCGCCCAACCTTTGCGACGTCTTCAAAATCGCCGCAGCGATCTCACCCTTGTAAAGTGCATCGCGTCCTTTGTCGGCCACGATGCGGAGCGCGCGCGACATCTCCGGATTGCGGAACAGCTCGCCTTCTTTCGGCGGTCTGCCGCCGGGCAGGAAAATGCGCACCGATTCCGTATCGTCGCGAAGCCTGGGAGCATTCGCGGTCCAGGCTTCCTGCAGCGCTTCCGCGACAGGGTGGCCCTGTTCGGCATACGCAATCGCGGACTGGAACAAATCCTTCCACGCCAGCTTGCCGTAGCGCTCATGCATTTTGGCCCAGCCATCGACGGCGCCCGGAACGGTAACCGAGTGAATGCCCCTGCCCGGCATGGTCTTGACGCCCTGTTTATCGAGAAACCCGGGAGACAAAGCGCGCGGCGCGGGGCCGGAGGCGTTCAGGCCTACGGTCTTGCCCGTCTTTGCATCCCAATAGAGAACGAAGAGATCGCCGCCGAGCCCGTTCATCATCGGCTCCACCACGCCGAGCACCGCGTTCGCAGCGATGGCCGCATCCACCGCCGAACCGCCCTTGGCCAGGATCTGCGCGGCGGCCTGCGAAGCCAGCGTCTGACTGGTGGCGGCAAGGCCCTGCTGCGTGATGACCATGGAGCGGCCGTAGCTCCGGCCCTGGGCAAACAGTGGCGTGGGCGCGATGCCCAGAGCCACAGCGGACAGCAACGCCAACCACGGCCGGGAAGCCGGGGCGCGCGCACCCAAATACCGGGCTACGCGTGCCAGCAAGTGGTCCTGAATTCTTCGCATGGCCACCTCACGCCTCCGTGATCCTGAAGGCTTCTTCCAAACTCTCCGCGGGTTCGCGCACGGGCGAAAGACGCCACTCGCGTGGAATCATTCGAGTATAGCCCAAGTCGGCGCGGGCGTTGGTGGAGAGGAACGGCTACGCGCGAGCGGTGGCGATCACGCAACTAACGCGGCGCGACTTCACGGCGACGAGCTTGGCGCTCAAGAGCAGGCTCCACTCCGTGGTAGTGGGGTTAAAGCACCACTACCCACTCCGTTCACCGGTTGACTTTCACCTCCGGCGGGAGTAACTGGATACTGAGTATTTCCGAAGGAGGTACCGAATGTCAGTACTCGAGACTGTTGCGATAGCGTGGGCGGCCGTGGCGGGAGTCTACCTAGTATTGTTCCTGTATCACTCCGTCGTCGGCATGAAAGAGGAAGATCACCTCTATCTCAGCGCCGGGGAAGCCAAACTGGAAGCGGAACAAAAGGAAATCATGAAGAGTCTGAACAGATTGGAATCGGTTCAGCACAAAGTGGGCTGGGTGGCACTGGCGATGACGATCGTAGCAGCCGGCACGTGGGGCTACGACGCCTTGAGCCAGTTGCTGTAGGCGTTCGAAATCCGGGTCTCCCGGAGCGTGCCGGCTAGAGTTCCAGGCCGGAACGGCGCAGCATCAGGAACTCGGAGAGGTTGTCCGCCGTGATGAGGCCGGCGATGCGGTCCTGTTCCATCACTACGGCGCAGCGGCCCGATTGGGCCATCTGCGGAAGGACAGTGGCTAGGTCTGTTTCAGGATCGAAACGAAGGAATTGCCGATCCATCACGCCAGCCAGATAGGCATCGGGGCCTTCGGCGGCCAGCGCCCTCAGCAGCAGGTTGCGGCCAACCAACCCCACGATTTGCCCGGCATGTCGCACCGGGAAATCCTGCTGCGAAGTTGAGAGCAAGAGATTCGCCGCATCGCGGAGAGTGTGATTATGCTCCAGGGTGTGGAACTCGGTGATCATGGCCACGCGTAAGGGCACGCCGTGAGTCAAGCTCCTGCCGTAAGCCGCGATGCCTTCCTGCGCGGCGCCCAAATAGATGAAGAGCGCAAAGAACACCAGCAGAAACTGTCCGGCCACCAGGCCGTAAAGACCCATCCCGATGGCCAGCATCCGGCCCGTCCAGGCGGCGATGCGTGTGGCCTCATCTTCTGGCCGAACGTAGCGCAGCAGCGCACGCAGCACGCGTCCGCCGTCCATGGGAAAAGCCGGCAGCAAATTGAAGACCGCCAGGAGAATATTTCCGTATAACAGGAGTGCGGCGACGCTTTTTCCGTTCGGGTCGGCGAAATCGGCCAAGTGGATGGGAGGCGCCTCACGCGCCGAAACCATATAGGCGAAAATGCCGCCCGCCAACGCGAGATTCACCAGAGGTCCAGCCAAAGCGGCACAGATTTCGGCAGAGGGCCGCAAGGGGCGCTCCATCCTGGAAAGGCCGCCGATCGGGAACATGACGATTTCCGTAGTGCGGACTCCGAAACCTGCCGCCACCACGGCGTGGCCGAATTCGTGCAGCAGCACGCTCAATAGACCGCCCAGCATGAAGACCACGGAACCGCTGCCGGAGGAAGCGCTGCCGAAAATGGAGACGCCCAGGAAAATCACCAGCAGAATGAAGGTGAAATGCAATCTGACCGGTACGCCGGCAACGCGAAAGGCCTTCACGGTTACAGCCGTCGAAGAACCTTTGGCTACGACAGTCGAAGTGGCCATTGGTAGCACAATATTACCTGTGCTCTCTAATCGGACTAAGCGGGCATCAACTTTAGGCGAGGGAGGGCTAAGTGCCTCGGCGCGAGGTCAAGCGGTCACTATCAACGGCCGATCCGCCCAACCCTGCTAGCTGACGATCCACTCTGGTTCTTTACGCTCGGCAAGGGGCCACTGCCTTCGGCTGAGCGAGAGCGGGGCAGCATGGCGGTGGAAAAATCGAGCTCGCCTTCGTCGAACTGAACCTGACGGTCCAGAATCATCTCGACCGTAGTACCTTTGGCCAGCACAGCTTCCGGTCCGCGCGTGACCAGGATGCCGATGAGGGCCGCCGTCAGGCCGGCACCGGCGCCGACCGCCGCACCCATGCCGACATTACGGCTTCCGATTCCCGCCAGCGCTCCTATGCCCGCGCCGGCCGCGGCAATGTCCGCCACGGTTCGCAGGTCGCCGGCCTTGTTGCCCTCGCTGCGGATAGTGCCTTCCTTGCGATCCAGTTCTTCACTGGCGCGGCCGTCCAGGCCCGTCAGGTGCGCGCGGAAATCGCGCGTGGTTCCGTTGGGCAGCGTCAGGGAGTCGAACCGCAAGTGAAACTCGCCGCGTCCTTTCATCTTGCCGGGACGCCGAATCGCGGTGATGGTGCCGGCCACATAGCTACCCGGAGGAATCACGATTCGCCCGCCCGCCAGAATCGGGAAAACAGTCTCCAGGTATACGCGATCGCCGGCGACGGCATTCTTGGTGCTCACGCTGTTGATGAGTGCCAGCGGGACGTGTGTCCCAGTGTCCACCAGGTAACGCTTCTCCGCCTGGATATCCGGCGGAACGGCCGGGGCCTCCTGCGCACGCGATATCCCCGCAGCCGCCAACAGTCCCAGCGGAAACAGAATGGTTCGAATGGCTCTGCCTCCGGTCATGGTCGCACCTCTGTTCCGAGTGTAGCTTATCGCGAGCTTCGGCATGTCCATCCGTGAGATTCAAGCACGGCGACAGAGCCTCCCCCATGCGTGGAAGAAGCCCCTGGCTTGTCGATCGGATCAAAGTGACAGGTTCATTGCACTTGACATCCCCCATCCCGGACCACATAATGAATACAGGACCAAATCGGTCTGGTAAGACCGTTTCAGTCGTAGTAGACTAAAAGAGTCTTAAATCCAGATGCTTAAGCTAACTAAGAAAGCGGACTACGGGTTGATCGCCTTGCGGCACCTGAACACGCTGGCCCCTCGCGGCAATGCGCCATACAGGGGAAGCGCGTCGGCGAAAGACATCGCGGACGCCTACGGTATCCCCTTGCCGCTTCTGTCGAAAGTCCTGCAAAAGCTGGCGCGCGGCGGACTGCTGATCTCCGAACAGGGCACCCACGGAGGGTACCGCCTGGCCAGGGACCCGGCGCAAATTTCGACGCTCGAAGTGATCCGCACCATCGACGGCCCCATCATCCTGACGCAGTGCTTCACTGAGCACAACGGCTGCGATCAAACCAGTCTTTGCCCGGTGCGCGAGCCATTGAGAAAAGTACACGAAGGCATCCTCGGATTGCTTTCCAACATCACGTTGGCGGATTTATCAAACGACGACATGCCGGTGCCCAGCTTCCGGCCTTTACTGACCAAGATCGATATGCCCAGAATTGCGAGCTCCTGATGAAACTCCCGATCTACATGGATAATCACGCGACCACGCCGGTGGACCCTCGCGTGTTCGAAATAATGGCGCCGTACTTCACCGGCATCTTCGGCAACGCCGCCAGTCGTAACCACAGCTTCGGATGGCAGGCGGAAGAAGCAGTCGATCTGGGTCGCAAGCAGGTGGCGGAATTGATCGGCGCGAACTCGAAGGAGATCGTGTTCACCAGCGGCGCCACCGAATCGAACAATCTGGCGCTGAAAGGCGTCGCTCAAATGTACGCCGAGCGCGGCAACCACCTGATCACGGCGGCCACCGAGCATAAGTGTGTTTTGGATACGTGCAAGCGCCTGGAAAAAGAAGGCTTCCGCGTCACCTACTTGCCGGTTCAGCAGAACGGATTGGTAGATTTGGACCAGCTGCGTGCCGCAATTACGGATAAGACCATTCTGGTCAGTCTGATGTATGCCAATAACGAAATTGGCGTGGTGCAGCCGGTGCGTGAAATCGGTGCCATCGCGAAGGAACGCGGGGTGCTGTTCCATACCGATGGAACGCAGGCCGTGGGCAAGATTCCGGTCAATGTATTACATGACAATATCGACCTGATGTCATTGACCGCGCACAAGATGTACGGACCAAAAGGCGTAGGCGCGCTGTACGTGCGCCGCCGCAATCCGCGCGTTCAGTTGACGGCGCAGATGGATGGCGGAGGGCATGAGCGCGGGATGCGCTCGGGGACGCTGAACGTTCCGGGCATCGCGGGATTGGGCGCGGCGTGCGCCATCGCGAAAAAAGAAATGCCGGAAGAGGCCAAGAAGATGGCTTTCCTGCGCGACCGCTTGATGCACAGGCTACAAAATTCACTCGACGAAGTGTACATCAACGGCACCATGGAACACCGCTTGCCGAACAACCTCAATATGAGCTTCGCCTACGTGGAGGGCGAGTCGCTGTTGATGGGGATTAACGATATCGCGGTGTCCAGCGGATCGGCCTGCACGTCGGCGACGCTCGAGCCGAGCTACGTGCTGAAGGCGCTGGGAGCGGGCGACGATCTGGCGCACTCCTCCATCCGGTTCGGCATCGGGCGCTTTAACACGGAAGAGGAAGTGGATTACGTGGCGGGGAAAGTCATTGAAGTGGTGAAGAAACTGCGCGAGCTTTCGCCGCTCTACGAGATGTTCAAA
>CAMAUG010000095.1 GCA_945861255.1 Candidatus Sulfopaludibacter sp. SbA3 | reverse complement strand
CGAGGGGGGGAGCGGAACGGGCAGGCCCATCGAGTTTGCGCTCAGCACGCGCAGAGCGGCCAGAGTGGCGCGGCCCGCGCCCATGCCTTGCAATTCTTCCACGATGCGGTCATCCAAACGGTCCGCCAGGCGGACCTTCCTGACGTATTCGGCTACCTTGCGGTCGTCATGGCGAAGCTGGATGGAGGAACGGATAAAGGTGATGAGCTGCTCGACGGTCATCCGCCCTTGCGCTTGCAACGCGAGCACAAAGGCAAAACACACGCAACCGAGCCATCGCCTCATACTTAATTTATAGACGGAAACAGACGCCGTTTGGGTTTCGGCGGCGCGGAGGGGGGCGGCGGAGCCACCGTCTTGTCAATCGCCGCGGCGGCCAGCGGGGCCATCGCACGATAGCCCTTGGCGTTCGGATGCAGCCCATCGTCGCCCAAGTCTTCCTTCAACTGCCCTTTTTCGTCCACGGTCGCGGAGTAATAGTCCACAAAAGCGAGGTTGTTTTTCGCGCAGAAATTCCTGAGCCAGTCGTTTAGCGCCAGTATCGAAGCTGGCGGACGTGAAGGCGTCCGCTCGAAGGCTGGGTTCTGCTCTTTGTGATAATCGCTCACCGGAAGCACGGCGGCGAATACGGGTTTGATCTTGTTGGCGGCCGCCATCGCGGCCATGGCTTCGTAGTTGTTTTCGATAGCCGCAACCGGAATGTCGCGTGCCAGGTCGTTGGTGCCCGCCAGAATCAGCACCGCCTGCGGACGCAAGTCCAACACGTCCGCCTTCATGCGCTGCAACATCTCGCCGGTGGTTTGTCCGGAGATGCCTCGATTGAGGTAGTCTTTCTCCGGGAAATATTCGTTGAGGCGCCACAGATCCGTGATGGAATCGCCGAAGAAAACGATACGCGGATTGGCCGTGTTCGGCGCGTTCACCGTACGGTTGGCCTCGGCGTAACGGACAAGACTGCCCGGATCGGGCGGCGTCAAACGGCGGTCGTTGAAATCGAGTAGGGCGCGGAAGTGGGAATCGAGGCGCGTGGCGGCGTCCCGTAATTCGGTGAACTGGCGTTGCGCGGCTTCGGGAAACGGGAACGGCTTGGGAACCGCATCGGCCAGGGCGAGATACGCGCGAAGATTTGAGAGCAGCAGATAACTGGGTTGCGAACGGTTCGGACGCAATTGCACCTGGACGCAGTTGCCGCGTGTATTTTCGATCACCGGCGCCGCGGCACGTTGGAGTTCCGGGATCGCGACACCGCCCGCTTCCATCAACGCCACCAGGCGCCCGCACAGGGGATTCAGATCCCGAGGGAGGATCACCGCGGGAGAAGGTTGCAGGGACTGTGCCCACGCGCCCGCAGCGAAGACCAGCAGGAGCCAAGGAGACAGGCTTCGTCCGGCCGCCGCCCTGGCATCTGACTGTATACGTTCGCCCAGCCCACACCCTGACGGTCGTGGCTCGGAAGTCATTGCTGAGCCGCGACGGTCAGGGAGTGGTGCGCTGCTCCATCGTAAACAACTCCTCACGGATGCTCCTCCTTGTCCAGTAACAGAGTCACGGTACCCAGCGGGAAGGACATGCGTAGTTTCATCTGCACGGGCAGCCGCCGCGCGTCGTCCGTCAACCATACGTAGGCGCGCCCCTTGCGTGTGTAAATGACGCCGTTGAAAAGATCGGCTTCATAGCGGATGGTCTTGAACTTGCCGGCGGGCGTGGCCACCTCTTCGCGTTCCTGGGCCTCCACCCTGACTTGCGCGGCTTTACGGCCATCGCTGATCGGCAACGTTCCGGGCTGGCCCAGTGGGGGCGGAGCGGCCCGCAATGCCTGAATGGCTCCAATAATATCGTGCACGCAATTGGGAATCTGCGTCTGCTCCGTGCGCAGGACGGCGTTTTTCAGCACGTCGCGCAGGGTGAACGTCGCGCGGTTTTGGGCACGGTCGAACTCGATGGCTGTCTCCCGGTGGCGCTTTCCTTCCTGGGCGTCCAGCAAACTGCTTGTCGCGCAATGCGGCGCGTCATAACGCGCTGTATATGTGTCGTTTACCTTAAACAGCGTGGAAACCAACCCCGCCGAATCCAGCTTCAGGCGCGCTTCGCTGGGCTTCAAGTTCAAGACCGCGACTCCCGCACGGATCAACCGCCATTCGACGTTATAGCTGAATTTCTCGGCGGGCGTCTCCGCGCCGGCCTGGATCGAACACCCAGCGGCCAACAGCAGGGACACCGCGCCAGGGACATAGCGCACACAGCCAGTTTACACTCTTATGGTGAATTCAATTCCCGGGGCGAACTTTCTGGTCAACCTGATTGAGCGGCGCGGCCTGGTGGTGGAGCTGGTGCGGCGCGACTTCCGGCAGCGCTACGTTGGCTCGGCCGCGGGCTGGCTGTGGGGCGTGGTTCACCCCCTGGTACTGCTGCTCAGTTGGATATTTGTCTTCCAGGTTTGCCTGAAAGTGACGCTGCCGGCGGGCAGTGTCACCCAGAATTATCCAATGTATCTGTTCTGCGGCATGCTGCCTTGGCTGCTGTTTCAGGAAACCGTGCTGCGTTCGGCGCCCAGCATGGTGGAGCACGCGAACCTGATCACAAAAACCGTGTTTCCGGCGGAGGTGGTGCCCGTGTCCATCTTCTTGTCGTCACTGATCCACCATCTTGTCGCCCTTGGTGTCGTGGTCGCCGCCACCGCTCTGGTGCTCAGGACGGTGAGCCCGATGATCCTTCTGCTGCCCGTTTACATGTTGTTCATCGGCCTTCTGGCCGTGGGTGTCGGCTGGATGGCGGCGGGTCTGCACGTCTATCTGCGGGATACGGCGCAGGTACTGAGCGTCGTGATGACGTTATGGTTCTGGCTGACACCCATCATGATTAACGAGCGGCAGATTCCCGAGGGTTTCCGGCCGCTGATGAACTTGAATCCGATGTCCTGGATCGTGCGGGCGTATCGCGAGCGCCTATTGTCGGCACAATGGCCCGCCTGGCCGGACCTCCTGGTGCCCGCCGCGTTTTCAATCGCGGTGTTCGTGGCCGGCGGACTGTTGTTCCGGCATCTGAAACGTGGTTTCGCCGACGTTCTCTGAACGTTAGGAGCCATCTAAAAAGAGGCCGCTGCCCCTGTTTTGATAGGATGAAATCCATGGGGATGGTTTCCAAATTCCTGAGCCATGTGGTGCCGGGCGTCATCAAACCGCTGCATTCGTTGTGGAACCAGGTGATGGGATTCCTTTTCCTGGTGTTCACCGTGCTGGCGGCGGGTTACGCCGTGCGCGCCATCCGCGATTTCGACGGCAACATTGAAAGCCTGTTTCGCATCGCTCTCCCCGGCCTATTCGCCCTGGTAATGGGCTATTTCTGCATTTCCTCCTTTTGGAGGGCACGAAAGATTTCCCGCTCATGACGGAAAGCCCCGGCGAGTTCCCCTACACGCGCGGCATCTACCGCGATATGTACAAGGGCCGCTTGTGGACCATGCGCCAATACGCCGGGTTCGGCTCGGCTGAAGAAAGCAATCAGCGCTACCGCTATTTGCTCTCGCAAGGAACCACCGGGCTTTCGGTAGCCTTCGACCTGCCGACGCAAATGGGCCTGGATCCCGATCATCCCTTGTCGGTGGGTGAGGTGGGCAAGGCCGGCGTGTCCATCGCTTCTCTCGCCGATATGGGAGTGCTGTTCGCGGGCATTCCGCTCGCGCAGATCAGCACGTCGATGACGATCAATTCGACGGCGGCGATTCTGCTGGCGATGTACGTGCTGGTGGCGCGTGGCCAGGGCGCCGATACCCAGAAACTGCAAGGAACCGTGCAAAACGACATCTTGAAGGAGTACATTGCGCGCGGGACGTATATCTATCCGCCCCGGCCGTCGATGCGCATCATCACGGATCTGTTCATCTGGGCGGGCACGGAAGTGCCCGAGTGGAACACCATTTCCATCAGTGGATATCACATCCGCGAAGCGGGTTCGACCGCGGCGCAGGAAGTGGCGTTCACGCTGGCCGATGCAATCGCATATATCGAGGCAGCGGTGAGCGCCGGGCTGGACGTAGACGCCTTCGCGCCGCGGCTTTCTTTCTTTTTCAACGGGCACAATAACTTTTTTGAGGAGATCGCCAAGTACCGCGCGGCGCGGCGTCTCTACGCGCACATCATGAAGGATCGCTTTGGCGCGAAGAACCCGAAATCCATGATGCTGCGATTTCACACGCAGACCGCCGGATCGTCATTGACGGCCCAGCAGCCGGACGTGAATGTGGTACGGACCACCATTCAGGCACTGGCGGCGGTGTTGGGGGGCACGCAATCCCTGCACACCAATTCGCGCGATGAGGCGTTGGGTTTACCCACGGAAGACGCCGCGACGCTCGCGCTGCGCACGCAGCAGGTGATTGCCTACGAGAGCGGCGTGACGGCGGAGCCCGATCCTCTGGGTGGTTCCGAATACATCGAACGCTTGACCAGCGGGATCGAAGAGAAGGTCCGCGCCTACATCGAGAAGATAGACCAGATGGGCGGCACGCTCGCGGCGATTGAGAGCGGCTACATGCAGCGCGAAGTGCAAAGCGCGGCCTATGCTCACCAGCAGTCGGTCGAGAGCGGCCAGACGATTGTCGTCGGCGTAAATAAGTTCCGGGAGAAAGAAGGAACGCCGTTTGCGGTATTCCGCGTCGACCCTGCCCTGGAGAAGCAGTGCGCGGAGCGCGTGCGCGAACTGCGAGCCTCGCGCGACACAGCCAGGTGGCGGGCGTGTCTCGAAGAACTAGAGCGGGCTGCCCGAAGTTCGGATAACCTGATGCCCCGCATCGTGGCGGCGTGCGAGAACAACGCAACGGTGGGTGAGATTTCGGATACGTTGCGAAGAGTCTTTGGCGAATATCGCGACCGGTAGCGAACTACAAGCCAGGCCGCGGGCGGGTGCGGAACCAGGCGAACCCGCCAGAAGAACCAAACGTCCTCTGCCCATCGGCGGTCTGCTTCGCCCCTACAGCTTGAAACGGCAGATATATCCGGGGGCGCTGCCGCTGGTGGTCGCCGTCAGACCGGCATCACAGAAATACATATATCCCTCGTGGATGCACATGCCGTGGGGATCCGGATCACTGTTTGAAAATTTGATGGTCTCGAGGACTTTGCCGGTCTTGGCATCCAGCTTCTGTACCAAGTGGTCGCTGGCGAACAAGCACCAGATGGCGCCGTTGTCCCAGTCGATCCCGTGAGCGCGCTCGTAATGCAGCGGTATCATTCGCAGGATTCGGAAGTCCTTCGGGCTCACCTCAGCCAGCGCCCTGAGGCCGAGCGCCGTAATCCATAGGGTTCCGGTTTGTTCGACGTAGACCATGCCGTGTATACCGCCGGGCCACGGGAGCGGATGCACTTTGAGGGTCTCGCCGGTCTTGAGGTCCGCCTGCATGACCTCGCCGTTACTGTTGTCCTGCGGGCGAGGAGGCCGCCGGCTGCTCACGCTGCCATTGGCGCCCAACCACAGGAAACCACCGCCCACCGCCACGCCGCTGGTGTTGTGGCAATGAGTCTGCACTTCGTGCAGCACCTTACCGGTCTTCCAATCCACGCGGAACACGCGCTCTGAAACCTGATCGCCGATCCACAGACCGTCCGGAGCGGCTTCCAGCGCATTAGGATGTTGATCCGGCGCCTTGAATAGCTTCTCAACCTTGGGAGCACGCTCCGGGGGAGTACGCTCCGGATGAGTGTGCACCGGCCCATCGCCGGGCCGGATTGCGGTTCCTTCCTGTGCCGCGGCCACTCCGACAGTCAGAGCGGAGCCGATGAAATCCCTGCGTCTAATCGACATAATCCCTCCTGTGAGATCCATGCGTTCATAATAGTACTATGGCGAACGGTTGAGCGGCGATTGTGCACCCCGAAGTTTGTCACCCAGAAGCTAGTTACCCAGAATTCACGGACGGATTACGGATGTTGAGCCCGTTGCCGTCGCCGCGCGATGCACGCGAGGCAACCCCCGATTGACTTTGGCGCGATTAGAATGTAGTGTATACGACCATAGCGGGCTTGGAGGTCCGTAAAATGCGAAATGGATCTGGTGTAGGAGCGCTGGTGACCGCGGGGCTCCTCGCCCTCTCGATGACTGTGCTGTCCGCGGTTAGTCAAGGCCAAACCTACCGGGCGCCGCGAACGGCGGATGGGAAGCCAAATTTGAACGGAATCTGGCAGGCGCTCAACTCGGCGAACTGGAATCTTCAAGGCCATGCAGCCGCGCAAGGGCCGGTCTACGCATTGGGCGCGGCCTTCTCTATTCCTCCAGGCCTTGGGGTGGTGGAGGGCGATGAGATCCCGTACCTGCCCACCGCGTTGGCCACAAAGAAGGCGAACCAGGCCGACTGGGTGAAGTTGGACCCGGAGGTCAAGTGCTACCTGCCGGGCGTGCCGCGCGCCACCTACCTCCCTTATCCGTTTCAAATTGTCCAGTCTCAAAAAAACATCCTGATTTCGTACGAGTACGCGGCCGCCGTTCGGATCATTAACATGGAGGCTCCCACCAAGTCCCCCGCGGACACCTGGATGGGATGGTCCAACGGGCGTTGGGAAGGCGAAACGCTGGTGGTGGACGTCACCAGCCTGAACGATCAAACCTGGTTTGACCGCGCCGGCAATTTCCACAGCGACGCCCTTCACGTGGTGGAGCGCTACACTCCGCGCAGCGCCGATACACTTAACTACGAGGCGACGATTGAGGACCCGAAGGTGTTTTCGCGGCCGTGGAAGATCAGCATGCCGCTGTACCGGCGCGTGGAGAAGAATGCCAAGCTCCTGGAATACAAGTGCGTGGAGTTCGCCGAGGAATTATTGTACGGGCCGCTTCGCAAGAAGCCCCGTAACTAGGCAGTTGAAAACATCGCATGGGTAGGCTCACATGAGTCGTCGGTCTCTCGCCTTAGCAGCCGGTCTAGCTGCGATCGTGCTACTTGTGCGGGCTCCCGCCTCCGGACAAGCGGCTACCGCGGCGGTAAAACCAAAAGCGTCGAGCGGCGCGTGGACACCGCCGCGCACGTCCGACGGTAAGCCGGACTTGCAAGGAGTCTGGAGCAGCGCCACGTTGACACCGCTCGAAAGATCCAAGGGCCTCGGCGCGAAGGAGTTTTACACGGACGAGGAATTCTCCGAACTCTTGAAGCGCGCCCGCCAAGGAGAGTTCGGACCGGAAGCCGATATTGGAAGGGCTGCCCCGCAAGCCGTGCGTTTCGACCTCAGTCTCTACGGCCTTGACCTTACCAAGGTCGGCTTCGCGTCCAGCAAGAGGACTTCGTTGATCGTGGGGCCGGAAGGTAGTGTGCCGCCTATGCTGCCGGAAGCGCGAAAGAGAAACGCTGAGCGCGCCGCCAGACTCAAGGGGCATGAATATGACAGCTACAGAGAACGTCCGCTGGCGGAACGCTGCGTTGTCATGCCTCAAGAGAGGATCCCTCTAGAGACAGGACCAGACGCGGATCAGAACTTGCTTCAGATTGTGCAAGGGACGGGTTACGTTGCCCTACTCCACGAGCAAAACCACCAAACCCGCATAATTCCCACGGATGGGCGGACGCATATTCCGCAAAACATCCGCCAGTACCAGGGCGATTCAGTAGGTCATTGGGAAGGCGACACGCTGGTGATCGACACCACGAATTTCACGGACTTGACTCCTTTCCGCGGGTCCGGGCCGAAATTGCATGTGGTGGAGCGCTTCACGCCTACGGGCGATGGCGCAATCATGTACCGGTTCACGGTTGAGGATCCGGAGACGTGGGACAGACCCTGGACCGCGGAAGTTCCGATGCGGAAGGCCACGGGTCCGGTTTACGAGTGGGCCTGCCACGAGGGGAATACGATGATAACCACCATCCTCAGCGGAGCCCGTCTCGCAGAGCAGGATGCGGCGCAAAAGGCCGCAGCGAAGTGATTTAATGGAGTGGGAGGGAAAATGAGCGATCGATTTTTAGCGTCCGCCCTTGCGGCGGCTGGCATTGTCCTTGTACTGGCCGGGCAACCAGTCTTCGGACAGTCTGCGCCCGCAGCGGCCAAGAAGGCCACCGCGACCAAAGCCTGGACCCCGCCCCGTACCCCTGACGGCCAGCCCGACCTTCAGGGTGTATGGACCAACAACTCCATCACGCCTTTGCAGCGGCCCAAGAACCTGGCTGGGAAAGAATTCTATACAGATGCGGAGCTGGCCGCTAATCAGAAGAAGGAACACGAGCGTCTGGATCTGAATCTTGAGGAAGGCCTCCCAACCAAGCCTGGAACCCCGGCGGATGTACATTACGATTTCAGCCAATATGGGCTGGACCGCGCCCAGGCGAAGATCGTATGGGACCGCCGGACCTCTCTGATCGTGGGGCCGGAAGGGAGCTTGCCTCCTCTCACGCCGGAGGCGCGGCAGCGGCAGGCCGATCGCGTGGAGAAGGCCAAGGGGCATGAATTCGACGGCCCGGAGAACCGGCCGCTGGGAGCGCGCTGCCTGGCGCGCACAAACGTAGGCCCTCCCATGCTTCCATCCGCCTACAACAGCAACTTGCAGATCGTGCAGAGTCCGGGACAGGTGGCCATTGAATCCGAAATGAACCACGACATTCGGATCGTTCCCACCGACGGACGTCCGCATATCGCCAAGAACATCCGCCTGTGGATGGGCGATTCAGTGGGCCATTGGGAGGGTAACACGCTGGTTATCGACACGACGAATTTCACCGACCTGAACCCGTTTGAAGGCGCCCAGAATCTGCACGTCGTTGAACGGTTGACGCGCGTCGATCCGGAGACCATTCTCTACAAGTTCACGGTGGAGGATCCGGGGATGTGGACAAAACCTTGGTCCGGGGAACTGCCCATTACCAAGATCGACGGACAACTTTACGAATTCGCGTGTCACGAGGGGAATTATGGATTGATGAATACCCTTCGGGGCGCTCGGGTGGCCGAGCAAGAAGCCGCTGCGGGAAAAACGGCGAAGTAGTGCGATGAGAGTGAGCGAAAGGGGTAACAGATGAGAACAAGACTAATCGTAATGCTTACGGCGGCGGCCCTGCTTTTGGCGGCGGCGCCGGTATGGGCGCATCACGCGTTCGCAGCGGAATTCGACCAGAATAAGCCACTCACACTAAAAGGAACGGTCATCCGATGGGAAGCGACCAATCCGCATTCCTGGATCCACATGAACGTGAAGGGTGACGACGGCAAGCCGATCCTGTGGATGATCGAAGGCGGCAGCCCGAACAATCTGTACCGGCTCGGGTTCACGAAGGAATCGCTCCCGTTCGGCGCCGAGATCGTGGTGGAGGGCTATCAGGCAAGGGACAGATCCAATCGGGCTGTCGGCAAGAACGTTACGTTCGCGGACGGCAAGAGGCTGTTCCTCGGCCTGCAGGAAGTTGATTCGGCAGGCAAGAAATAAGCGGTCGTTGTTTAGCGGTTCCCGCGACGGTTCCGGGGATCGGAAAGGACCGCCGCGGGCTATCTTGTGTTCAGCGGAGCCGGCTTGCCGAACTTCGCCTCGTCAATCGGGACGTTCGTCTTGATCTCGTTCAACACGATGGAATCACGTCCGCCCAGCCATGCATGTGTGATTCGGAACGGCAGCTTGATTCCGTTGACGTCCCGATAGTCGGCAAAGTCGATTTGCGTTGGAGTGCGCCCGATGGGCGAGTTGCCATAGCGCAGCTCTCGCAGCAGCAGGCCGGTTTGCCTGTCGAAGTATAGAGTCACCAGAATGCCCCTCGGACCGTTTCCTTGGACCACCTCGACCCTGTGACTTTGACCCAAAGGTACGTCCCCCTGCAGGGACGATTGGCTGGCGGGCGCCGGAAGATCCGTAATGGTCGTGGACGGACCGGCTTTTATGTTCGTGAGAATCTGCTTGATCTGGCCTGGAAACGAAAGTTGTGCGTCCACCCTGGCACCGTCCAGATCGCTTCCGGTCAATTGGAACTCGCCTAACACATTGAGCGGCGTTCTCACCCAACCGCTGCGGCCGTCGTAAGCTCTGATCTCGTCTCCTCGGCCGATCTCCTTGCTGAAAAGAATGATGGTGGCGCGCTTGTCCGGGAATTTCGCGGCGATTTCAACGGCGCCGCCGCCGCCGAACCCGCCGAATCCCACGCTTGTGCCGGTTGCCGAATAACTGGTGAGACCGGCCAGGCGCTGCGCCCCGCCGGATGCCTGGATGTACTTGTCGAGAATCGAGTCGACCGAAGGCAGTCCAGGAATCTGCATCACGACATCGTCCGGCTCAATGATTGGGGTACCGTAGACGGTCTCCAGGGGAGGAGTGATCAGTGGCTTATCGCGGCTGCGATGGCAGGTCCAGCAAGTCACCATCTGGCGGCCTCCGAAATTGGCCTTGTTAATCGTGGCAACCATGTTCACCATGGCGCGCGCCCGCACCTTCCTGGGAGTATCGGCCGCCCAATCCACGTTCGCAGTGCCGGCCGCGACGTGGCAATCCGAGCAGTCGAACTGAAGGGCGGCGGCCATGATTCCCATAGTCTGCAAAAAATCGTCAACCGGAATACCCCTGAGGACCCGTATGTTCTTGAAGACCTGCTCCGCCAGAAGCGGTTTCTCTTGCGCCGCGGGCTGGGCGACGGTCAACCCAGCACCGATCAGCGCGGCGATAACAATTTCCACGGCGGCAAACGCGCCCGATCTGGTCCAAAGCTTCATACTCTGCGCTCCCCTTGTTATGAATGAGTAAGTGAGTGACTGGAAAATCAACGTGCTTATTATAATCCCTTGGCCACCGGCGCAGGTCCAGCAGTCAGGCCGGCTGCGGCGCCCCAACCTTAATCCGTCGGTAACTTCGGGCTGCCACGCTTCCCCGTCGCCTTGCGGCGTTCCAGCACAACACGGCGTTAAGTGGCCTATACTAGCCGGAGGCGGTGAAATGAATGCAGACAATCCCACTCCAAGGTACCCTCAGCCGCGCAGCGATCGTATGCTTGTTCGCGGCGATTCCGGCGCTGGCCCAGATGGGCGCGAAGAACGGCGAATGGCGCAGCTACGGCGGAGACACCGGCAACACGCGGTACTCGCCGCTCGATCAAATCAACGCCGGCAATTTCAATAAGCTCGAATTGGCCTGGCATTTCAGAACGGAGAGTTTGGGTCCGCGTCCCGAGTTTAACTTGGAAGGAACGCCGTTGATGGCCAACGGCATAATCTACGCCACCGCGGGCACGCGCCGTGCCGTGGTCGCTCTCGATGCCGCCACCGGAGAACTTCTGTGGGTGCATGGCGAACCGGAAGGCGAACGCGGCCGCAACGCGCCGCGCCAATTATCGGGGCGCGGCTTGTCGTATTGGACTGACGGCCGGGAAGAACGCGTCCTGTATGTAACGCCCGGATACAGGCTGATCGCGTTGAACGCGAAAACCGGCGCTCGGGTGCCGGATTTTGGGAAGAACGGCGTAGTGGATCTCAAGGAAGATAACGACCAGGCGATCGATCCGGTCACGGGTGAAGTCGGGCTGCACTCCGCGCCCGTGGTCGCCAACGATACCATCATTGTCGGCGCCGCGCACCGCTCCGGTGGCGTGCCGCGCGGCAAGACCAACGTGAAAGGCTTCGTGCGTGGATTTGACGTGAAGACCGGAAAACGCCTGTGGATCTTCCACACCATTCCAAAGCCGGGCGAATTCGGTTACAACACGTGGGAGAACGATTCGGCCGAGTACACCGGCAATGCCGGCGTGTGGGGCCAGATCAGCGTGGATGAGCAACTGGGCTTGGCGTACCTTCCGGTGGAGCTGCCGACGGGCGATTACTACGGCGGCCACCGCCCCGGCAACGGCCTGTTTGGCGAAAGCGTCGTCGCCGTGGATCTGAAGACCGGGCAGCGCAAGTGGCATTATCAGTTGGTGCACCACGGCGTCTGGGACATGGACATCCCGTGCGCGCCGATTCTGGTCGACATAACCGTGAACGGCCGCGCCATCAAGGCCGTGGCGCA